>CAYNUV010000376.1:0-3699 GCA_964400245.1 uncultured Ignavibacteriaceae bacterium | reverse complement strand
GGGGAAGCTTTTTCAATAAAAAAATTAAAGCTAAAAGCAGGGGTTATAAGTATAAAGTGTTTATCAACAATAAATGAAATTGAACTTAAAATTATTTTTGAGGAAAGTAAGATTTATAAATCCGATAATTTTATAATTAAGCTCCCACTGAAAGTGGAAACGAAGGATTCAGATAATCATAAAATTAAATATGAAAATGAGAAAACGATTATAACTTTGAAGAGCTCTTCTGTTTCAATAACTTTTATAAAAACTAATGCCTAATTCATTTAATAAATAGTCTGTTTTAAGGCTTTGGAGACACAGTTGGAACAGGAATTATTCCTGATATACTTGTTGAAAACACAAAAGCAGATATTGATGCAGGGAGAGATAATGTTATGAATCGGGCTATAAATTATTTGTCTCAGTAAATTATTAATGAATCTTTAGGAAAATTATGAAGCATACTATTCTTGGAGCAGGTGGTTCAATTGGCAATGCTCTAACAGATGAACTAATAAAAAATGGTCATGATGTCCGGCTTGTTTCCAGAAGTAAATATTCTGTAAATGGCGCAGAATCTTTTAAAGGAGATATTACTAACTACCGCGATACACTGGAAAGCATTAAAGGTTCTGATGTTGTTTATTTGTGTATCGGGCTTCCTTATGATCGAAAAGTCTGGGCAGAATTATGGCCTAAAATTATTAGTAACTCGATTGATGCTTGTAAAAAAGAAAATGCCAGGCTGATATTTCTTGACAATGTTTATTCATACGGTAAAGTTGATGGCAAGATGACTGAAACAACTCCCTACAATCCTTGCAGTAAGAAAGGAGAGATTCGGGTAAAAATTGTAACGCAGTTTGAAGCTGAAATGAAGCAAGGAAATATCCAGACAATAATTGCAAGAGCAGCAGATTGGTATGGACCCTACGCAACAAAATCAAGCATTCCATATTTTCTTGCAATAGAAAATTTAATGAACGGAAAAAAAGCCAGGTGGCTTGTTGATGATAAGTTTCTTCATTCTTACAGCTATACTTTAGATTGTGCTAAAGGACTTTACAAGCTTGCTAATTCTCCTGAGTCTTTTAATCAAACCTGGCATCTGCCCACTTTTAACCCGGGTATAAGCGGAAAAGAATTCATCGGATTAGTCGCTAAAGAATTAGGTGTTCCTCCAAAATATTCTATCTTAAAAAAATGGATGGTTAAAGCTGCCGGCTTCTTTGATAAAACAATTTACGAAGCTTACGAAATGCTCTACCAGAATGAGTCTGAATATTATTTTGATTCGGCAAAATTTAATACTGCATTTAATTACAAGCCTAAGCCGTATCCGGAAGGTATTAAGGAAATGATGGAGTTTTTGAAGTATAAATCTCTGAAAATCTAAACTCAATAAATTCATCTCACCCGAATTCTATTTAACCAATGCATAAATCAATTATTTACATTGCTATTGGTCAATCGTTAGTATTTGACAATAGGTAAAGGCTTTTATAATTTTGATCCGGTTCGTCAAGGTTGGTTTAATAGATAAGACATTTAAAGAGTTTTGAAAATAATTAATCCGAAACATTCCTCCGATATTTATATCTTGTTTTACAACATTAAGCCCAATTCTATTATTAATCAGAAAAACATTTGTTTAACAAAATAAAAAATCATTTATGGGAAAAGAATTATTAGAATTAATTGATGTAACAGTTCGTTTTGCAGGAGACTCAGGAGACGGAATGCAATTAACCGGTTCCCAGTTTACAAGTACTACTGCAATTGTAGGAAATGATCTGAGCACTCTGCCGGATTACCCGGCAGAAATTCGTGCACCTGCAGGAACAACTTATGGTGTAAGCGGATTTCAGCTTCACTTCAGCAGCATAGATATTCAAACTCCCGGTGATGAACCGGATGTTCTTGTTGCAATGAATCCTGCTGCACTTAAAACAAATCTTTCAGATCTTAAAAAAGGCGGGACTATAATTTTAAATATCAATTCCTTTGATTCGAAAAACCTAAAACTTGCAGAGTATGAAAAGAATCCTCTTGAGAACGGAATACTTGAAGGTTATAATGTAATCCAGGTTCCACTTTCCCAATTAACAAGTACTGCGCTTGAGAACACATCACTTTCATCTAAAGAAAGGGCACGCTGCAAAAACTTTTTTGCTCTTGGTATGATGTATTGGCTTTACAGCAGGCCAATCGAACCGACACTTGATTGGTTAAAAATAAAATTTAAAAACTCTCCTGAGCTTAGAGAGGCAAATGAGAAAGCTTTAAAAGCAGGATACTATTTTGGCGAAACAACAGAACTCTTCACAACAAGATATGAAGTTAAACCGGCAAGTCTTCCAAAAGGAATATACAGAAATATTTCCGGCAATGAAGCATTGGCTTTTGGTTTTATAACTGCTTCGGTCAAATCAGGTCTGCCGTTGTTTCTTGGTTCATACCCAATTACTCCTGCTTCAGATATACTTCATGAATTAAGCAGGCATAAGAATTTTAATGTAAGAACCTTCCAGGCTGAAGATGAAATTGCTGCCATCACTGCTGCATTAGGCGCTGCTTATTCCGGTGCACTTGCAATAACAACTACAAGTGGTCCCGGTGTAGCACTTAAAACAGAAACAATCGGGCTTGCTGTGATGACTGAATTACCTTTAATTATAATTAATGTACAACGTGGCGGGCCAAGTACAGGACTTCCGACAAAAACAGAACAATCAGATTTACTTCAAGCTTTGTTTGGCAGAAATGGAGAAGCACCGGTTGTGGTTATAGCTCCGGCTACTCCCGCAGAATGTTTTCAGATGGCTCTTGAAGCATCAAGGTTAGCAATCAAATACATGATCCCTGTTATGTATTTATCTGATGGATATATTGCTAATGGATCTGAACCATGGAAAATTCCTGATCCTGATTCAATTCCCGAAATCGAAGTTAAATTCAGAACTGAAGCAGAAGGATTTCAACCTTACATTAGAGATGAAAATCTTTCAAGGCCCTGGGCGTTGCCGGGAACTCCCGGACTTGAGCACAGAGTTGGCGGACTTGAGAAAGCCAACATAACAGGAAATATAAGTTATGATCCTGAAAATCATGAGTTTATGGTTCGGCTTAGAGCACAAAAGGTAAAAAATATTGAAAACGATATTCCGGAACTTGAAGTAAGAGGTGATATAGATGCTGAACTTTTAGTGATTGGATGGGGAGGAACTCATGGAGCAATTAGTGAAGCTGTTGATAAAGCAAGAAACAAAGGATTAAAAGTTGCTCGCACTCATTTCAGGTATTTAAATCCTTTGCCTAAAAATACCGGCGAAGTTTTGAAAAGATATAAGAAGATTTTATGTCCTGAATTGAATATGGGACAACTTTCTAAAATTTTAAGAAATGAATTCCTTGTTGATATTGAATCTTTTAATAAGATACAAGGATTACCTTTTAAATCATCAGAAATTGAAAATAAGATTAATACGATTTTGGGAGGGTTAAGATAATGGCTGAGACTGAAGTTAAATATACATCAAAAGATTTTGCCTCAGACCAGGATGTAAGATGGTGTCCCGGCTGTGGTGATTATTCAATTCTTGCACAAATGCAGAGAGTCTCGCCCGATCTTGGAATAAAAAGAGAAAATATGGTCTGGGTTTCGGGAATTGGTTGTGCTGCAAGGTTTCCATATTACATGCATACTTATGGTTT
>CAYNUV010000375.1:0-3731 GCA_964400245.1 uncultured Ignavibacteriaceae bacterium | reverse complement strand
ATTACAATCTTAAGATAACCGCTAAGAATCCGTTTATAGTTTTAACTTCACGCAATAACAATTCTTCAGAAAGCTACCAGGTTCCTACATCAACCTATTTTAAGGATGACCAGATTTTTATTCCGCTAATTTATTCCTTTGATATAATAAGAAAAGCTTCAGGTAATAATCTTAGTTTAGAATCAGGTAAGATTGTGCTTAAAGGAAAAATACCCGAGGTGCCTGAAACTAAAACAGGTTTTGATATTATCGGCATTTCTGTTGATGAAAAAATTAATGGAACACTAATAACAGTCAAATCAAAAAAAAGAATTTTAACATACACGAGTTCCTACAAGCAAAATGTTTTGAAAGTAATTTTTAGAAATGTTAATGCCGATACCGATAAAATAAAGCTTTCCGGCGGTAAAGGGTTAATTAAAGAAGTTACATCTGTAAATAATGGTAAGGATACGGAAATACAATTTGTTCTTGGTAAAGAATACACAACAAATGAAGTTCTTAACGCTGAAGGAAGCAACGATATTTTAATTACAATTCATAATAAAATTTTTTCCAGGGATGAAGAGAGAGAAAAAAATAAATCAAAATGGGAGTTTGATGTAATTGTAATTGACGCCGGGCACGGCGGGAAAGATGCAGGCGCAATCGGGGTTAACGGAGTTAAAGAAAAAGATGTGAACCTCGGTGTTGCTTTAAAGCTGGGAAAATTAATTGAACAGCAAATGAAAGACGTTAAAGTTATTTACACAAGAAAGAACGATACTTTTGTTGAGCTTTATAAAAGAGGCAAGATTGCCAACGAAGAGAACGGCAAACTTTTTATTTCAATTCATTGCAACTCAACTTCTAATAAACAGAGTGATGCAACGGGATTTGAAGTTTATCTTTTAAGACCGGGAAGAACGAAGGAAGCAATTTCCATCGCAGAAACAGAGAACAGTGTAATTAAATATGAAGATAATCCCGGGAAGTATGAAAAACTTACTGATGAGAACTTTATTCTCGTAACAATGGCTCACTCAGCTTATATGAAATATTCTGAAAAATTCTCAGACCTGCTGAATAAACAAATGAGCGCCGATCTTTCTCTTTCATCGAGAGGGATTAAGCAGGCGGGATTCTATGTTCTTGTTGGTGCTTCAATGCCGAGTGTGCTTATTGAAACCGGTTTTCTATCGAATAAGAATGATGCAAATTATCTTAAAAGCACAAAAGGGCAGAATGAAATTGCCGGTTCAATTTTCAAAGCGGTAGAAAATTTCCGGGAATATTATGAAAAAGTAATGCAAACCGAACAATGAAACTTATTCTTTAAACAATCATCTAACTGGGTGAAATTAAAGAAAGTAAAAAAATGAAAAACACAATTGAAGGAACCGATTCTAATTTTGAGCAGGAAGTAATAAAATCCGATATACCGGTTTTAGTTGATTTCTGGGCTCCATGGTGCGGACCTTGCAGAATGGTGGCTCCTGTAGTTGAGGAAATTGCCAATGAATACCAGGGCAAAATAAAAGTTGTTAAGCTAAATACAGATGACAATCAGAATATTGCCATAAGATATGGTATAAGAAGTATTCCGACTTTGGGAATATTTAAAAACGGACATGTTGTTGATTCTGTAATTGGTGCGGTTGCGAAAAAGCATTTGGAAGATAAAATAAAACCATATCTTGCAAGCGTTAGTTAATCAGGTTTGACATTAATAAAAAAAGGGCAGTTTAGCTGCCCTTTTTTATTTTAAATGGTTTTATCCGTTTATCAGTATGACTCTGAAGTTTATTTACTCTATTTCTATTTTTATTTTTATCATTCCTTTTCTCATATCACGATTACATTGATAAACATCTGATTCATTTAATAATTCGTCTTCTGTAATTTTTCCCTCAATAAAATTCTTACAAGCTTCAATAGGTGATACTAATGCAACGGTTTCAGCTATTAGATTTAAAGCTTTAGAATCGTCTGAAAAATCTTTGCTCCCATAAGTAACAACCATACCAATAAATTTTACTTCTGTATTTATAAATATCTTAACTATTTTGTCAATAGAAGGCAAAATCATTGAACTAATAACCTTTGCTGCCCTTTGTTTAGCTGTTGAACGAAGTGTATTATATGTATTTTCTGAAGCAATACCAGTAACTAATAAAGTTATTCCACTGTCTTTGGAAGCAAACCTTACGGGGATATCTGATTTCAAATAAAGAAACCCTCCAAACTGACTTCCAATTGGACTAAATTCATTAAATAGGTTAATAATATTATTTTCATATTTCTTTGCAAGAATATATTCTGCTATTCGTTCATCTTTGTCAGGTTTTTTCATCAGCCAATTTTTAATGTCATTTATTACTTCTTCCTTCATTTTAGGTTTTTGTTCACTATCGGAATATTCATAAGCAAGCTGCCAAATCAATCCAGTAAAAGCTGATATTTCTAAGACTTTCATTAAAGGTTGTAAATCAGAAATTGTCTTTTCATCTTGAGAATAAGAGTGGATAAGCATAATAAAAGCCAAAAAAATTGTAATAAAAATTTTCATTATTTCCTCCTATTGGTTGAATCGTATAACGGCGTTGTTTTTAAGTCGCCGACCAGAACATCAATGCAGCTTTTAAAACAAATGCCAATAATTATTTATAAATTTATTTTGATCACTACATTCAAAGAGCAACTAACTTTTACAACCTAATAAGATAATTATACATATGCCGAATAGTTTAAAGCGGTCGGTTTGAAGAACGGGTTAGGTGTATTTCTCGGTGAATTTATCATTACCAATTGTTAGTTGTTCTTCTTTTAAATATAGTATCACATCATTTAATAAGTAATCAAGTTCCTCAATCAATTTCATATATTTCAAAGTAAAATCCATAATTTCTTGATTGTTCATTGCATTCTTAACAGCGAGTAATTTTGATACATTATGTTCTCTATGAGCTGCTGTCAAATCCCGAATCTCTTTAAATCTTGACTCATTATCATTTCGTATTTTGCTAAATTTCTTTCTAATGGTTGTTGCTTTTTCATTTAATTCAGGGTTTTCGATTTTATCAATTAATAGTCTTTGATACTTATCATTAATATTTTGTGGTATATCGCTGAATAGTTCAAAACATAATAAAGCAGATTGCCGTGCGTAAAAGTTTTGTTGATATTTTTTAAATGATTTTTGATAATCTATTTGCAGAATCCATAAATCATAGGATACTAGAATTGTAAACATCGAAAAATCACCAAGCCAAATAAATAAATCTATTTTTGTATTATAAGTAGCATTTCTATAAAAGTTAAAAGCCTCAATAGCTTTTTCATAATAATCAGCTTTCTGTTTAAAAATATTATTTATATTTTTTTCATCCATATTGTTGATCATGCCGGGCTCAACCCTGTATTTTTCCCAAATTTAATTTCGTCATTAATTCTGTTTAATTCAATAAAAATCATTAAAAATTGGGTTCCGGTTGCGTTCCGAACGGAATTCTTTAAGTTCCACTGAATTTCACTTACTTCATCAAAACAAGTTTCTTTGTTTCAGAAAAACTTCCGGAGGTTAATGTATAAAAATAAACGCCAGAAGCATATCCGCCTTTGGCGGAAATTCCATTTGATAAACTATTTGCATTAAATTCAATTTCGTAAGTTCCAGGTTGTTTTTCTTCATTTATAAGAATCGCTACTTCCTTTCCAAGTACATCATAAATTTTTAACATTACTTGTTGTAG
>CAYNUV010000374.1:0-3759 GCA_964400245.1 uncultured Ignavibacteriaceae bacterium | reverse complement strand
ATATAAGCAAAAAGGTAGAAAGAGAAGAATGGGGTAAATCTGTTGTAGAAAAGCTTGCAAATCATATTCAGGAAAATATCCCGGATTCTAAAGGGTTTTCTTCTCAAAACCTCTGGAGAATGAAACAGTTTTATGAGATTTACAGCGGGAATGAAAAACTCTCACCACTGGTGAGAGAATTAAGCTGGTCAAATAACCTGATACTTCTGGCTAAAGTAAAAACAGATGAAGCCCGTGAATTTTACTTAAAATTAGCAATTAAAGAGAGATATTCTAAAAGAGAACTTGAACGACAGATTGATTCCGGGTTATTTGAAAGGTTTTTAATAGGCGACAAAAAACTGTCATCACTGGTGACAGAATTAAAAAAGAAAGATCTGCCTCAAAAATATGTTGAAGCTCACCAGAAGTTGAATGCAGTTTTTAAAGACACTTATATGTTTGATTTCCTGAACCTGCCGAAAGATTATTCCGAAGATGATTTGCAGAAGGCGCTGATTAAAAATCTAAGAGATTTTATTCTTGAGTTTGGAAAAGATTTTGCACTCGTTGGCGAGGAATTCTGGCTGCAGGTTGGCAGCCACGATTATTATCTCGACCTGCTTTTATTCCACAGGGGACTGTCCCGCCTTAGCGGGATAGTTGTTGAATTGAAAATAGATGAGTTCAAACCTGAATACCTCGGAAAGATGAACTTTTATCTTGAGGCAGTTGACAGGCAGATAAAACATCCGAATGAAAATCCGAGTGTCGGGCTTATTCTTTGTGCATCGAAAGACGATGAAGTTGTTGAATATGCTTTAAGCAGAAATCTCTCGCCGACAAAAATAGCCGAGTATAAAACCAAGCTGATTGATAAAAAGATTTTGCAGCGTAAGCTCCACGAGTTATCCGGGTATATAAGAAAATTGGAAGAATGAATCAAATTAAAAACGGCTGGCAGGTTAAATCTTTGGGTGAGGTTGCTGAATTCTTAGACTCACAGAGAATTCCAGTAAAAGAAGAAGATAGAGCTAAAAGGTTTGGTCCATATCCTTATTATGGTGCTAATGGACAAGTTGGATGGATTGATGATTATATTTTCGATGAACCTTTAGTATTACTTGCAGAAGATGGTGGAAATTTTGGTTCAAAGGAAAAACCAATTACTTATAAGATTATTGGCAAGAGTTGGGTAAATAATCATGCTCATGTATTAAGAGCAAAGAAAAATTGCAATATTGATTTCCTTCATCGAGTTCTTAGTTTCTATGATTTATCCAAAATATTAACTGGAACGACTCGACAAAAACTAAGAAAAGGCGACGCTGAAAAAATTCAAATCTCACTCCCACCACTCCCAATCCAAAAACAAATTGCTGAGATATTAGAAAAAGCAGACGAGGCAAAACAAAAACGCAAAGAAGCAAATAAGCTGACAGATGAATTTCTGCAATCAGTATTTATAGAAATGTTCGGCGATCCGGTGAAGAATCCGAAGGGGTGGGAAGTTAAGAAATTCAGAGAAGTATTTTCGAGTATTCGTTATGGAACTGGTTCACCACCAGCTTATGTAGAAAGTGGAATTCCTTTTATTAGAGCAACTAATATCAAGAATAATACAATCGTTCAGAAAGATTTAGTATTTATTACACGAGAAGAAGCAAATAAAATAAAAAAATGTGAATTGAAAGAGGGTAATCTGATTGTTGTGCGTAGTGGTGTTAATACTGGTGATGCGGCTGTCGTAACTAAGGAGTTTGATGGTGCATATGCTGCTTACGATTTAATAATTGAACTAGCGATAACACAATCTATTTTTTATTCATTTTTGATTAATTCAAAGTATGGGCAAGCAATTATTGAACCATTATCTCGAAGAGCAGGTCAACCTCATTTGAATGCGGAACAATTAAAAGAAATTGAATTTTATTATCCACCATTAACCCTCCAACAACAATTTGCAGAAATAGTAAAAAAAACAGAAACATTAAAAGAAAAGCAAAAACAATCAGAGCACGAGCTGGAAAATCTTTTTCAGTGCTTAATGCAAAGAGTGTTTAAGGGGGAGTTAAAATTTAATTGAAAAAATCAGGTGATTAGTTTCTAGAAATATTTAAAAGTAACAATGCAAATAACAAGTTATGATTAGAGAAATATTTAACCATTTCCTAAAGGTAAGAGAACTTCCTTTATTAATTCTAGAAAGATTGAAGAGAAAATTCTCACAATTGTTATTTTGGATAAATAAAATAATTTATAAGACAAAGTCTTTATTCAAAAATGGAATCGACCATATCTTCGAGCCAAAGAATATTATAATTAAAAAACTTTCTGTCTATGTAATTAAAAATATTGATAACACCTACAAAATTGAATCACTAACTTCAAACAATTTAAAAACAAAAAACTTCTCTGTACAAGAGGCATTGAATTACTTCTCTTTAGCTGTTACAGACTATAAAAATAGAAATACAAGTAATACATTCATACCAATTTTTTGTTTAGAAAGATTGGACCCCTCAATTGAAGGTATTCAAGCTATATTATTACATAATTTAACCGAAGAAATCGAAAAGGATTTTATGGATCTGAAATTAAATGATCCAATAAATATCAGAACAAATGATCGGGGGCGCATATTAAAGGGATTTATAGACTTCGGTACTGATAGAATCTTGTTTTATGGGAAGCCAGAAAAAGTATTATCATTTCTTAAAACTATTTTTCAGAGATTCGATTTTAGTTTAGAAGATTATGCTAGTTTGCATCAGAAGATGAAGGATTTATATCGACAATATTTCAACGAACCATTGGGAACAAGATCAATTATTGGTTACTTAGGTGTCATTTTTACAGTAGTAGTTGGTCTGCTATTCAATAAAATTACTTCTGAGAAAGTGGAATATGCCATTTTGATTGGGTTGATTCTATCATTACTTACCTTTATTGCTTTTATGCTTATCGAAGCCTTTGAAGACAAAATAATTGCCATGAGTCCAAACTGGACAAATCCAATCTCACTAATAAATTGGCTAATGTTTCTCACTTTTCTGATTTTTGGCTCAATTTTCTTTTTAAGTACTATAGAAACTTTTTATTTAGTTATTGTAACCCAACTACTATCCATAATAATCGTTATAATGAGCATCTTAAAAACATTAGTAGAAATTTTATTTGAAGATGGAATATCAAAAAAAACAATAATGTTCCTTTGGCTTTTTCTTTTATTTATTAATATACTTTTTATAGATGAGGTATTAACTATTCACAAACACATTTAGTTTTTAAAATCAATTATGATGAAACTGGGAAATTTATTTCAGATTTTAATGCAAAGAGCGTTTAAAGGAGAATTTTATTTACCAAATTTACCTGCGAGGTGAGTCTCGTCTTACTTTCACTAATTTCAATTACTTCTGCATCAGCAAAGTCATAATTGCTTTCTGCACGTGCAGCCTGTTCTCAGCTTCATCAAAAACAACTGAGTTGGGGGAATCAATAACTTCATCAACAACTTCTTCACCTCTGTGTGCAGGAAGGCAGTGCATAAAGATGTAATCTTCTTTGGCATTCTTTACAAGCTTTTCATTCACCTGGTATTTAGCAAAAATTTTCTTTCTTTCCAAAGCTTCAGATTCCTGTCCCATACTTGCCCAGACGTCTGTGTAAATTACATCAGCACCTTTAACAGCTTCTTCAGGGCCGTCAAATATTTCTACTTTGCTGTTCATTACTTTTGCATTTCTTAAAGCATTGTTTACTATTTCTTCTTTTGGT
>CAYNUV010000373.1:0-3764 GCA_964400245.1 uncultured Ignavibacteriaceae bacterium | reverse complement strand
TGGTGAAGAAGTATCTGAGATTGTAAACAAAGAATTATCCGCAGGAGTTCATACAATTAATTACAATGCAGAAGGATTATCAAGTGGAACATACTTATATCTTCTTGAAGCTAAAGGAAATAATGGTAAAATTTTTACACGTACCAGGAAAATGATTCTTCTAAGGTAGTTCTAATATTAATAAACCCATTTCCCGCAGGGGATTGGGTTTGTATCATAGAAATCGAATAATCTTAATAATTAATTATTCATTCGTTTAAGTTAAAAAGGCATGTAATGAAAATTTTCTTTTCATTTCTTTTCATTGTTCTTTTTTGCAATAGTATTTTTTCACAGGAATATACCTGGGAACTAAAATTATCCGGTGGTGGAAGAGGAAATCCTCTTGCAGTAGATCCTTCTAATAATAACATGGTTTATTATGGTTCAAGCAATCAGATATATCGAAGCATAAATAAAGGAGATTCATTTACACAATATGGATCTCAAATTCCAAGTTCTTCCGCAGTTAAGACGGTAATAATTAGCAGTTATAATTCCAACATTATTGTAGTGGCTAGCTACATTAGTACGAATAATTATAAAATTGTCAAGAGCACTGATGCAGGTTTAACCTGGGCAACCACAGCAAGCAATCTGAATTTTTCATTTTATGGTATTCCTTTAGCACAAGATCCTTCACATCCGGATTCACTTTACTTTATGAACAGCACCGCAATGATGCGTTCAACAGATTTTGGTTCTACATGGTCACAGGTCTCTACTGTCCCTATTCAAGGCCCTCCCTGTGATATTGAGGTTGTAAAAGATACAAGCATAATCCTCGTTGGAGATAACCAGATTGGTATTGTAAGAAGTATAGATTATGGTTTAACCTGGGATACAGTTTATCAAACTTCAGGTGAAATACCAACAATCTCTTCCGATCCAAATAGACCAAATATCGCCTGGGCAACTAAATATGCCGGGGGCGGCGGATTAATTAAAACCATTGATTATGGTGCTACCTGGACATTAGTGGGTTTTAACGGAACTTCAACCTGGGGTGTTCATATTGATCCTAATAATTCAGATTATGTTCTTAGCGGCACTTGGTCCGGAAGTTTTGTTTACATTACGCGCGATAACGGAACTACCTGGAAAACTACGCAACTCTCTCCAAGTAATTATGCCGTTCTTGTAATTGATACAATGCATGTTTTTGCTGCACAATCCGGAGGAGTTTACAAACTTAATTCGGATTACTTTACTCCAGTAGAACTAACATCTTTTACAGCAAGAGTTATAAATAACAAGACCTTTCTTGAATGGAATACTGCAAGTGAAATTAATAATTCTGGTTTTGATATTGAGTCGAGTTATGATAATCAAATTTTCAACAAGATTGGTTTTGTTCCCGGGTTTGGTACTTCAACAGAACAACATAGCTACATTTTTAAAGTTGATGAACAAATCTCTTCCAAAACTTATTTCAGATTAAAGCAAATTGATTTCGATGGTACTTATGAATATTCTGATGTTGTTGAAGTTGATGGACTAACACCAACAGAATTTTACCTTGCTCAGAATCATCCTAATCCATTTAATCCTTCCACATCAATTCAATTCTCATTACCTATGGATGCTTCTGTTAAGATAAAATTATTTAATATGATTGGTGAGGAAATAATTGAAATTGCAAACAGTGAATACCCTGCCGGAATACACAATATTAATTTTACAGCTAATCATTTAGCAAGCGGAACTTATTTTTATTCTCTTGAAGCTAAAGGCAGCAATGGTATTTCTTTTACAAGTTCAAGAAAAATGTTACTTTTGAAATAAATTTTTTATCAGGGGAGTTAGAAAATGAAAATAAATATTCTTCTTTCTGTTGTGTTTTTTTCTATAGTTATTTATGCCTCTGCAGAATTTATTACAGGTATTATAGGTGCAACCCAGTTAAATGGGGAAGGATGTGCTTGTCATTCATTAACTCCAAGCTCATCGGTTAATGTTTGGATAGAAGGACCGGATACGCTGGCACAAAATCAAATTTCACAATACAAAATTTATCTGTCTGGTGGTTCCGCAGTTTTAGGAGGATTTAATGTTGTCTCTATGTTTAATAATATCTCACCTTTCGATACCTCTGTGGTTGAAATAAATAATGAATTAACTCATCATTCGCCTTTAGCTTTCGCAACAATAAATGATACAATTTCCTGGACCTTCAATTACACGGCAACTATCTTGGACTGGGATACTTTATACTCTGTTGCTAACAGTGTGAATGGAAATGATATTCCAACAGGAGACGAATGGAACTTCTGTGCGAAATTTCCGGTCTTTGTTTCTCCCCCTATACCTGTTGAGTTAGTTTCATTCACTGCTGTTTCTAAAAATAATGGGATTCTTTTAAGCTGGATAACTGCAACAGAATTGAACAATAACGGATTTGAAGTTCAGAGATCTAGAGATCTGTTGATGAAAGTATTTTTTTTACCATTGGATTTGTTAAAGGATTTGGAACAACACCTTCACAAAATGAATATTCTTTTTTTGAATTACCTCAGAGTGAAGGAAAATATTTTTACCGTTTGAAGCAATTAGATTTTGATGGAAGCTTTTCATATTCAGATGTTGCTCCTGTTGAATTTAATCCTTCTTCATTTCATTTATCCCAAAATTATCCTAATCCTTTTAATCCAAGTACAATTATTTCTTTTACGATTCCCGAAGAAGGATTTTTATCTTTGAAGATCTATAACACCCTAGGTGAGTTAGTTGAAATCTTAGCTGATGGAATAATCTCATCTGGTAATCATAAAATAGAATGGAATACTTCATCTTTTTTTTCTGGAGTTTCCACTAAAGGCGAATACGCCTCCGGCTTATATTTTTATAAACTTGAATTCGAAAGTAATTCAGGTTTAAAATTATCAGAAGTAAAAAAAATGGTACTAACCAAATAAAAAATATTTTTATCCAGTTTATTACACCCTCTCGAAAAGAGGGGTTTTTATTTTCTATGGCTAACTTTCTTTCTATTATTGCTTAACTTATTTTTATAAGAAAAATCTTAAAAAGGAAACCGGATGCATTTAATAGTTTTACTCTTTTTTATTTTGATAATCAATCTATCTTCAGCATTTCCTCAGTTCGACAGAAAAGCGTTTATTAATGGAAAAATTTATACTGTCAATGAAAAACAACCTTTGGCAGAAGCAGTTGTTATCGAAAATAACAAAATAATTTATGTCGGTTCAAATAATAGTTCTATAAAATATATTGATGCTCAAACTCAGATATTCGACCTTGAAGATAAGCTAATGCTGCCAGGTTTTATTGATAACCATGTTCATTTTACTTACGGGGGTTTTTATCTTTTAGGGATTGATCTTCGTCCTGCAAAATCAACCAGTGAATTTAAAAGCATTTTAAAAGAGTATATTGAAAAGTATAAAGACAGGTGGATAACCGGAGGAAACTGGGATCATGAGAACTGGGAAATAAAAGATATTCCAACAAGAGAAATGATTGATGATTTCTCACCTAATACTCCAATTTTTATTGACCGTCTTGATGGACATATGGGATTAGCAAATTCTTATGCATTAAAGCTCGCGGGAATTACGAAAGAAACAGAGAGCCCTGAAGGAGGTTTAATTGTTAAAGATCCGGTAACCGGTGAGCCGACAGGAATTTTAAAAGACAATGCAATGCAGCTCATTTACAAAATAATTCCACCTCCTTCTGAAGAAGAAATTTATATAGCCGCTTTA
>CAYNUV010000372.1:0-3770 GCA_964400245.1 uncultured Ignavibacteriaceae bacterium | reverse complement strand
AGTATATACAGAACGAAGTAACTTTGGGGCAATCAAACCAAATAGAAATAACAGACCACCAATAGTAATTAGAATCCAGAATACAATTCCATGGATATCATTGAAGAAAAGTAGTAATGAAATTGCAAGAAAAACTCCACCAACCATTAATCCAAATTTCCGAAGACTCTTTTTATCCAATGGAAGAATTTTTACTTCTTCATTTACGTCTTTAATCAAGCTCATATTTTTGTCTCCAGTCAATATCTTCATGAAATTCGGGTTGATTTTCTTTGTACAAAATAAAATTACCAAGAACCAGAATATCCATTTCAGTTCTCATAAAACATTTATAAGCATCAAGAGGAGCTTCAACAATTGGCTCTCCTCTTACATTAAAAGATGTGTTAACAATTACCGGGCATCCTGTTTTATCAAAAAATTTCTTAATCAATTTGTAGTATATAAGGTTATCTTTTTCATTTACAGTTTGAATTCTTGCTGAATAATCTATATGAGTTACTGCAGGAATTGAAGATCTGACAACGTTCAACTGATCTATTCCCCAGAGTTTTAATTCTTCACCAGTCATAACCCGCTGCTTTTCTTTTTTAATATCTGCAACTAAAAGCATGTAAGGACTTTCTCTGTCAAGTTCAAACCACTCGCTGACTTTATCTGCAAGAACAGAAGGAGCAAAAGGTCTAAAGCTTTCCCTGTACTTTATTTTGAGATTCATTTTCTTCTGCATTTCCGATGATCGGGCATCTCCGATTATTGAACGATTTCCTAAAGCACGGGGACCAAATTCCATTCTTCCCTGAAACCAACCAATTATTTTTTCCTGAATTATCAAATCACTTGATTTATCAATGAGATCTTCAGACTCCAAATATTGATAAGGAAGGTTATACTTCTCTAAGAATTTTTTAATCTCTTCATTTGTATAATGAGAGCCCAGGTATGAACCTTTCTGATTATCTCTTCTATTTTTTGATAAAACAGGTTTCTTAAAATGCTGATGGTAAACAGCATAAGCAGCCCCAACAGCTCCACCTGCATCTCCTGCAGCTGGTTGAATCCATATATCTTCAAAGATACCGGCGCGAAGCAACTTTCCATTACCTACACAATTTAGAGCAACTCCGCCTGCAAGACATAAATATTTTTCACCTGTTTCTTTTTTAACATGCTCAGCCATTTTCAGCATTATATCTTCTGTTACAACCTGCACCGAACAAGCAAGATCCATTTCTCTTTGAGTTAATTTTGATTCCGATTTTCTTGGAGGTCCATCAAATATTTCATTGAACTTACCATTTGTCATTGTAAGTCCGGTGCAATAATTAAAAAAATCCATGTTCATTTTAAAAGAACCGTCTTCTTTTAAATCAACAATGTGATCATAAATTTTTTTAACATAGATTGGCCTGCCATATGGTGCTAAACCCATTACTTTATATTCACCTGAATTGACTTTAAACCCCGTGAAATAAGTAAAAGCAGAATAAAGAAGTCCAAGAGAATGTGGGAAATGAAGTTCACCTAAAATTTCTATAGAATTATCTTTACCTATTCCATAAGATGAAGTTGCCCATTCTCCAACTCCATCTATTGTTAAAAATGCAGCTTGTGAAAAAGGCGATGGATAAAATGCTGAAGCAGCATGCGATTCATGATGTTCCGGAAATAAAACCTTTCCCTCATACTTAAGCTCTTTTTTA
Organism: uncultured Ignavibacteriaceae bacterium; assembly: GCA_964400245.1. Lineage (GTDB taxonomy): Bacteria > Bacteroidota > Ignavibacteria > Ignavibacteriales > Ignavibacteriaceae > RBG-16-34-14. The sequence goes on along the minus strand of CAYNUV010000372.1, from coordinate 2,067 downwards.
ATTAAGTCTGGTATCCAGACTTTTTTTCTTATCCATAAGGGTATTGCTTTTATAAAAGACTGAATTCCTTTGGCAGGATAAGCTAGATAAGTTTCAAGAATTCTTTCAAACTTTATAAAGGGCTTATCATAAAAAGCAATACATTCAAGATCACTAACTGTTATACCTGCTTCACTCAAACAATATTTTATAGCATTTGTAGGGAATTCCTGATCATGCTTTATGCGAGTGAATCTTTCTTCCTGAGCAGCGGCGATTATCTCTCCATCCTTTAACAGAGCGGCTGCAGAGTCATGATAATATGCAGAAATTCCCAGGATGTACATTTATTTTTTATTATGATTTAAATTCCCGGTTTAATACGGGTAATAAAATGATAAAAGCTTATAAGAATGCGGGGTAAAAGTAAATAACGTTGTGTTTGAATTCAACTATTTATAAACAAATTCAAAATTATTGAGAGAGGTCTTTAATTTTGACTGATCGAATATAAATTTTAACTGAAGTGCTTTCAACAAATTGAATGATTATAATTCATTGAATTATTTAATTAAAACCATTTTTTTTACAGATGAATAATTGGATGTCTTCAATTCATAAAAATAAAGCCCCGAACTTAAATCTGAACCATCAAATTGAACTTCATGATAACCAGGTTCAAAGTGTCCTACTAATTGTGTCTTCACTTCATTACCTAATACATCATATATCTTAAGAGTTAATTCTTCTCCTGTAGTTAAGGTAAATAATATTTTTGTAATTGGATTAAATGGATTCGGATAGTTCTGATATAATTCAAATTTATTAGGAACAACTTCAACCTCAACCTGACCACTAAAAGAAAAAGTGCCATCATAGTCTAATTGCTTAAGTCTGTATAAGAATTTTGATCCTCCTGTTGGGTTATCATCAATAAAAAGATAGCTTTTAACCGCATTGCTATTTCCACTACCCTCAACAAAACCAATCTTTTCCCAACTGCTGCCTGTTGCATTTGACGATGATCCATTAATTAAACGTCGTTCAATCTCAAAACCATAGTTATTTACTTCTGTTGCAGTTTCCCAGGACAAACTTACAGACTTACCAGAAACTGATGCTATAAAGCTCATAAGTTCAACAGGTAGTGCTTCAGAACTTAAAAATAAAATCCAATCATCTGAATTGGGAGGTGTAAGTGTATGATTTGATCCACCTGCCAGTAATCCAATGGATGTTTCCACTCCGTTCCTGGTATTAAACCAATTGGCATTATAACTATCGGATAAACCACTTAATTTTACGGTTATCGGACCTCCATTCGTTGGTTCCCAGCTATCATTTACACCTATTAAAAAATATAGTATTTTATTTCTATCAGGGTCTGCAAGACAATAACCGTTTGATACCAATGATGGTGTTGGTTCCATTTCACTAAATGTATCTCCCAAAGTATTTTCTATAAAAGGATTAACTAACTTTAACCACTGCTCAGATTCCAAATCACTTTCTACATTAGCGAGATAAAAATAACCTTCTGAGCCACGAATTAATCCGCCCAATCCTCCGGCAATAGAACATTTCCAGAATTGGCGCCGAATATCAGAAGGAGTAAAATTGCGAGGAGGACTAGCAGGCCAGTTTTCTCCCCACGCATCATCCATACTCGCATGGAGACTATCTATTTCATAATAATAATTAAGCATCTCTTCTATATATTTCCCGGTTCTACTATTAAATGATTGAGATGCCATAATGTGACTGGAACCGCCCCCATCGCGTCTACTAGACAATGGATGTTCATAAGGATCTAAAGCGCTTATTTGTTCTCCGAACCAATCTATATCTGCATCCGACCTGTATGACCCAATATCAATACCTGTATTAAACAATACAACAGGGTAACTTGCCAATCTCGCTATTGCATATCTTATAACTAATGCCTCTGTTTCTGATTGCCCGGCCCATCCGGGCATTCCATCATCATCCGAATAAAACATTATATGTGCACCTAATCCTCTTTCTGTCAATGCTTCCATTCTATCATCCATCCTGTTCCATACTGAAAGATCAAACTGATGGTTTTGC
>CAYNUV010000371.1:0-3770 GCA_964400245.1 uncultured Ignavibacteriaceae bacterium | reverse complement strand
AGATTAGAAAAACTACCAGATATTTTGCCTTAACAGGTATAAAGAAATATAAAAAGATATACCTGTTTGGGAAAAGGAGAGCAAATGCTACCAATACTCCATAAATTGCTCCTGAAGCACCAACCGTTTGCCCAACAGGAATTCCTAATGCAGGAGAAATTAATAAATGACATAACCCGGCAACTACTCCACAAATCAGGTAAAAGTATAAGAATTTTTTAGAGCCCCATATATTTTCAATTTCCATTCCGAACATCCAAAGTCCAAACATATTAAAAAGAATATGTGTAAAACCTCCATGCATAAACTGGTATGTTATTAATTGCCAAACCTGGAAGTTATATCCTAAAGGATTTAAAGCGAACCACTTGCCAATAATATAAGAAGCAGGATATCCATTAAAGGTGACCATCTCCATCACGAGTTGAATAAAGAATACAGCACCATTTATAATTAACAGGTTCTTTATAACCGATGGAAAAAAACTAAATCCTCCAAATCCGCTTGGTTTATAGTAGTTATTCACTATTAATCCTCGATTTAATGCAGAAGTTGTTTAATAAATAACGTCAAAAACTTATGTCATTTCCACGAAAGTGGGAATCCCTATTTTAAATAATTTAGATTCCCGTTTTCACGGGAATGACAAATGACTTAAGCTATAACCTGCATGATATTTAAGCATCTGTTAATGCAGCAACACCGGGCAACACCTTCCCTTCAAGAAATTCAAGAGAAGCACCACCGCCCGTTGATACATGAGAAACTTTATCTTCAAATCCTGCCTGGGCTACAGCTGCAGCAGAATCACCGCCGCCAACTATTGTAGTTGATCCTTTTAATGTTGCTTCAGCCAGGGCTTTTGCAATTTCAACTGTCCCTTTGGCAAAATTAGGCATTTCAAAAACACCCATTGGTCCATTCCAAATAATTGTACTTGATTTTAATATCTCCTGCCTGAATAATTTAATTGTTTCAGGCCCTATATCCAATCCCATTTTATTTGCAGAAACTCCATCAACATTTACTATTTGTGCAGGAGATTCATTCTTAAACTCTTCAGCAACAACTACATCAACAGGTAACAAAAATTTAACTTTAGTTTCTTTAACTTTATCAAGCAATTCTTTTGCGAGTTCAAGTTTTTCTGCTTCAAGTAGAGACTTTCCAATTTCTTTACCTTGCGCTTTAAAGAAAGTAAAAGCCATTCCACCACCGATTAACATTGTATCAACTTTATCAAGAAGATTATTTATAACATCAATCTTACCAGAGATTTTTGCACCACCAAGAATTGCACAGTAAGGTTTTTTGGGAGATGTAACTGCACCTCCAAGATATTCAAGTTCTTTCTGCATCAAATAACCGGCGGCACTTTTACTTATATACTTCGTTACTCCTTCAGTTGATGCATGTGCCCTGTGAGCGGAACCAAAAGCATCATTTACATAAATATCACCAAGCTCAACTAATTGCTTTGCAAAACCCGGATCGTTCTTTTCCTCTTCTTCATGAAAACGAAGATTCTCAAGCAAAACAACATCACCGGGATTCATTTTATTAACAACATTTTTGACTTCATCACCAATGCAATCAGGAACTAAAGTAACATTTTTCCCAAGCAGTTCTCCAAGTCTCTCTGCTGCAGGTTTTAAACTGTATTTAGGATTTACTTTTCCTTTTGGTCTTCCAAGATGGCTCATTAAAATTGCTTTACCGCCATTGGAGATAATTTTTTTAATAGTTGGTAAAGATGAAACTATTCTTATATCATCAGTAACATTCAGATTTTCATCAAGGGGAACATTAAAATCCACACGTACAAGAACTCTTTTATTTTTTAAGTCAAGATTATCAATAGAAAGCTTTTTCATTTTAGAATCCTCAAACTGTAATTTAGTTTGAAATGAATAATGAGGTCAAAATATAAAGGCTGCAGATTGTCTCAAGTAGGATTTGTCAGTCTGAGCCTGTCTCAGTTAATTATTTTTTAATTATTTTTAATAAAAGATCGGCTACTCTGCATGAATAACCCCACTCATTATCATACCAGGAAACAATCTTAAAAAATCTTTTTTCACCTTTAAGATTATTCTGAAGAGTTGCCAAAGCATCATAAATTGAAGAGCGGTCATCATGAATAAAATCTGTAGAAACTACTTCTTCATCAGTTACTCCAAGAATACCTTTCAAATATGTCTCGGAAGCTTTTCTAAGTGCTTTATCTATTTCTTCAATAGAAGTATCCTTCTCCGTTCTGATTGTTAAATCAACAACAGAAACATCAGCAGTGGGAACTCTGAAAGACATTCCTGTAAGTTTTCCTTTTGTTGCAGGAAGAACTTCTCCAACAGCTTTAGCAGCGCCGGTTGATGAAGGAATAATATTTATTGCAGCAGCTCTGCCGCCTCTCCAGTCTTTCTTGGAAGGCCCATCAACAGTTTTTTGAGTTGCTGTGTATGAGTGTATAGTTGTCATCAAACCTGTTTCAATACCAAATCCTTCTTTAAGAAGAACATGAACAACAGGTGCAAGACAGTTAGTTGTGCATGACGCATTTGAAATAATATTATGTTTTGCAGGATCATATTCATGATCATTAACGCCAAGGACAATTGTTTTTACATCCCCTTTACCCGGAGCAGATATAATTACTTTTTTAGCACCGGCATCAATATGTCCTTGTGCTTTTCCTGAGTCTGTAAACAATCCTGTTGATTCGATTACAAACTCAACTCCCAATTCCTTCCAGGGCAATTGAGATGGTTCCTTTGTAGCCATAACACATTTTATCTTGTTTCCGTTAACAATAAGAACATCATCGCTTTCAACACTTGAATTACTTTTTTCTGTTTTTAATGTGCCTTTAAATCTTCCATGAACTGAATCATATTTAAACTGGTAGGCAAAATATTTTGCATCTGTGGTTATATCTACAACAGCAACAACATCAATATCTTTTCCCAAAGTTCCTTTTTCAGCTAAAGCCTGCAAAACAAGTCTTCCAATCCTGCCAAATCCGTTTATTCCAACTTTAACAGCCATTTTCTAAAACTCCTTTTAAGATTAAATGAATAGAAATAAAAAAAACTCACATGTAAAATTACTCATAAGGTGTTTTAATTTCAATTAAGAGGTGATTCATAGAAAGGTTTTATAATAATTTAATCAAACTTATCCACCTTATTCGATGAATAAGTTGAATTTAAATTATTGAGTAATCCGGTAAGTAAATCCGTTTAATAATCTGTTTGGATTTCCAAAATTTATTTAAGTTGTTCTAACAATGCCGGTATTTCGAAATAGACTCTTGCTCTTTTTATTTTGTTATTCTCCAAATCATAAACAACACATAAAGGCACACGGACATCCTTATTCGTAGCCGGAATCCCTGCGAATTCTCCAATGTGCTTGCCTATAAAGTCTCCCTCGAAAACAGCTTTGCCCTCACCAAAAATTTCGCTCCGGGTTTCAGCATCAGCATCAAAGGCAACATTGTAGAAGTAATTGAGCATCTGCAAAACTGCTTCAGGTCCGTGATGTTCTTCCCCTGTAGCCATGATGGTAAAGACAACATCATCTGCCATTGTACTAACATCCGAATGCTCGGTGTAAAGGTACTTTGTCATTACCTCACGTGTTTTCTCAACAGACATAACCATTGTTGAATCTTGTGAATAGCAAAAGGAAGCAATTGCAAATAGTAAAAAGAATGATTTCTTCATTTGAACCTCCTGACATTTAGTTTTTTAATAGATACCCATTTTCTG
>CAYNUV010000370.1:0-3772 GCA_964400245.1 uncultured Ignavibacteriaceae bacterium | reverse complement strand
AATTACTGCAAGTATTATGAGCAAGAAACTTGCTGAAGGAATTGACGGACTTGTGCTCGATGTTAAATCCGGCAACGGCGCTTTTATGGAAAACGAAACAGATGCGACCGAACTTGCAAACTCTCTTATCTCAACCGCAAAAGCTTTTAATAAAAAAGTAATTACTTTCATTACAGATATGAACCAGCCGCTTGGAAATTATATCGGCAATTGGCTGGAAGTTTATGAATCAATTTTAATTCTTAAAGGAGAAAAGAAAAACGATCTTTATGAATTATGTATTAAGCTTGCGGGAGCTATGATTTTTCTTGGAGAAAAATCTAAATCAATTGAAGAAGGAGAAGCTATTGCTAAAGATCAGATAAAAAGTGGCGAAGCTTTTAAAAAATTTCTTGAAATAGTTAAAGCTCAAGGTGGCGATGATAGTTACATTAAAAATCCTGAAAAATATCCTAAGCCTTCTTATAAAAAGATAATCAAATCGTCTGTAAATGGTTATTTAAAAAGCGTAAAAACTTTTGAACTGGGAATGACAGCAGTTGAACTCGGTGCAGGAAGATTGAAGAAGGATGATAAGATTGACCCAACGGCAGGAATAATTTTTAATTATAAAATAGGTGATAAAATTAATATGGGAGATGTGATTGCAGAAATATTTTCCAACAATAAAAGAAGTATTTTAAATGTTGAAAAAAGATTTAATAAACTGGTGGAATTTTCAAACAATAAAATAAATCCACCAAAACTTATAAAACGAATAATAAAACAGGTAGAATAATCATGGCTGACAAAAAAAAGATAGTTGAAAACCTTACTAAGAGTTACTGGTTGGAAATAGAAACAGTAATAAACTATATCTCAAACTCAGTTAATCTTGATGGAGTTAGAGCAGAAGAGATAAAAAAGTCTCTTGCTGTTGATGTTACTGAAGAGTTAACTCATGCCCAGAGACTTGCTAAAAGAATCAAAGAGCTGGACGGAACAGTTCCGGGTTCGTTTGATTTTAAAGCTGGTCAGAAAAAATTACAAACACTTAAAGATACTACAGATGTGGTTTCTGTTATTGAAGGTGTAATTGAAGCTGAAAATGGTGCGATTGAGCAGTACAATAAATTAATAAAGTTGTGCGATGGTGTTGATTATGTAACACAGGATCTCTGTGTTCAACTGCTTGGAATGGAAGAATCCCACAGAAGAGAATTCTTAGGATTCCTGAAAGAATATAAAAAGTAATTTATTGTATGGAGCAAAACGCATAGAGCAAAGATTGAATTGCTATTCTACTTTTCAATATTTCATACACTTTGCTCAATGCTCTTTGCACTTTTCGCACCCTTTCATATAATAATTCGTTAATATTATTTCTATATTAAAAAGTGTTTTTGAATTTCATTTTTGAAAGTGAGGGTTTATCATGTTATTCATAATTGCTTTTGCAGCTACAATTGTAGCTACTTTGTTTTACTTTAATGCTAAAAAACGATTTAATAAACAAGAATCTAATTTTGCATTAATTGGTCTTATATTAGCAGCATTTATAGCAATTCTCCAATGCTGGACCATCATTCCTGCCGGTCATGTAGGAGTTATAGACTTCTTTGGTAATGTAAGTGATAATACTTTGTACCCGGGTGTAAACCTCGTTAACCCGATGGCAAATGTTATTAAATTCGATGCGCGGACACAGGAATTAAAAGAAGTAATGAATGTTCCTTCAAAGGAAGGTATGAGTGTTGAACTTGAAATCAGTTTGCTTTATAGTCTAAGTTTTGCAAATGCGAATAAAATTTATAAAACTGTTGGTGAAGATTATGTAGAGAAAATTCTTATCCCTCAATTCAGATCGGTTGTTCGTGGAGTTACCGCAAGTTATGATGCAAAGGCTTTATATACTGAAGAGAGAGAAATTCTATCAAAGCGCATAGAGACAGATTTATCAAAACTTGTTGAACCAAGGGGTATAACTTTAGAAGCTGCTCCATTAAGGCAGATTATTCTACCTCCTGGGCTTACAGGAGCTATAGAAGAAAAATTAAAAGCTGAACAGGAAAGCCAGAGAATGCAATTTATTCTCCAAAGAGAAACCCAGGAAGCTGAAAGAAAAAGAATTGAAGCTCAGGGTATTGCAGATTTCCAGAGGATCGTTTCTCAGGGAATAAGTGACCAACTACTCAAATGGAAAGGCATTGAAGCTACTGAGAAACTAGCAAATTCAAATAATTCCAAAGTTGTTATTATAGGTTCGGGGAAAGATGGCTTGCCAGTCATTTTAGGAAATCAATAAGAATCTATTTGATAATTACAACTTTGACCAACAAGTCAGTTGTATAAATCAGAATGTTTATTTATTTTTGAACCACTTGGTCATATTGGATTTTTATGAACTCTTTTATTGATTTTCTTAACAGCTTCCTCCCTCTTTTATATATAACAACATTTACAGTTTATTCTTATGATTTTATAAAAGAGAACAAGCGCATGGTTAATTATAAACGTCTTTTTCTCTTTTCCACTTTACTGATTCACCTTATATATCTTTTATTAAGAACTGTTGAATTTAATCATCCGCCAATAACAAATGTTTTTGAAATTTTTACTGTACTGGCTTTCTCGGTTAGCTTTTCATATTTCATTCTTGAGCTTGTAACAGATATAAGGGGAACTGGTCCATTTATAATAATCATTTCTATAATATTTCAAATTATATCTTCATTATTTATAGACGATTTGACAGAAGTGAAGGAAGTACTAAGAAACAATTTATTGGGTTCCCATGTCTTCACTGCTCTGTTAGGATATTCAGGATTTACAATCTCAGCAGTATATGGTTTTCTTTATTTAATTCTTTATAAAGATATTAAGCTGAATAAATTTGGATTGGTTTTTAACAGGCTGCCCAACCTGGAAATTCTTGAGAAACTAAGTTTTTATTCTGCAATAATTGGTTTTGTGCTTTTAACTATCGCGATGACAATCGGTGTAATATGGCTTCCAAAAGCTTTCCCGGATTTTTCATATTCCGACCCGAAATTAATAAGCTCTTTAACGGTTTGGCTGCTGTATGGAATTGGTATTCTTAGCAAGGTTTTGGGTAAATGGAGAGGAAAAAAAGTTGTTGTTCTATCAATAATAGGATTTGTAATGGCAATTATGTCTACGATGATTAGCAATTTTCTTGCAAATAGTTTTCACTCGTTTTATTAAGATGAACTTACTTTCTGTTTGCATAAATCATCATACTGCACCTGTAGATGTTAGAGAATCTCTCTTCTTGCAGAATGATGAAACAAAAATTTTTATAAAAGATATTAAAGAAAAATATCTTAAAGAGGGACTTGTCATATCTACCTGCAACAGAACAGAAATTTATGGTTTGCCCTTTAATCAAAATATAACTTCACAGGATCTTCAGGATTTTCTGTTAAGCTACAAATCTAAATCAGGATTAAATTCTGAATTCTTCAATCATTTCGTTTCAAGGACTGCAATTGAACATTTGTTCAGTGTAACATCTGGAATAGATTCTTTACTTGTTGGTGATAACCAGATTTTTAAGCAGGTTAAAGAATCAATGGAAATAGCAGATGAGATGCACTTTTCCGGATTCCTGATGAAAAGAATTTTTGATGCCGCAATCAGGGTTGGTAAAAGAGCAATAACTGAAACTGAAATAAGTGAAGGAGCCGTTACTGTAAGTTATGCGGCTGTTCAATTGATTGAAAAAATATTTTCAACATTGCCCTGCGATAGATCGTAGGTAACATCATCGCGC
>CAYNUV010000369.1:0-3789 GCA_964400245.1 uncultured Ignavibacteriaceae bacterium | reverse complement strand
TATCACTTGTAATTAATCCTGCAGAATCAGCATCTGTTCTTGCAATAAGAATTGTCGGAACATCAAGAACATCTGCAGCAAGACGGGCTGCAACAAGTTTATTAATTGCTTCCTGAGTCGGTACTAAAACTTTCCCTCCAAGATGACCACATTTTTTCGCCGAGGAAAGTTGATCTTCAAAATGAACACCTGAAGCACCGGCTTCGATCATAAATTTCATTAATTCAAAAGTGTTAAGATTTCCACCAAAACCTGCTTCAGCATCAGCAACAATCGGGACCATCCAGTCAAAACCTTTCCTGTTTTCGCTCCAATAAATTTGGTCAGTTCGAAGAAGAGCATTATTAATTCTTTTAACGAGATTGGGCACACTATCAACAGGATAAAGACTCTGATCCGGGTACATTGCCCCGGCAGAGTTGTTATCACCGGCGACCTGCCAGCCACTGCAATAAATTGAACTTAGACCAGCCTGAACTTCTTCAATAGCCTGGTTGCCAGTTAAAGCACCCAAGCCACAGACAACAGGTTCGTTTTTAAGAAGTTTCCAGAGTTTTATTGCTCCTTGTTTTGCAAGTGTATATTCAATATTAACTGAACCCCTGAGTTTAATTACATCTTCAGCAGAATAAGGACGATAAATTCCTTTCCAGCGTGAATTGAGAATCCAGGAATTATGCAGATTTATTATTTGGTCGTCTCTCGTTGTCATAACGACTCTCTGATTTAGTTTAACATTTGTTTAATTAAATTCTCAGATAAAATCATAAGCTTTAAGTGTGAGGAATTCCGTAAAATCTTTCTCTCTGACAAGTACATCGAATATCTCCGCTGCAAGTCTGTATGCCCCTTTATTAAATCTTTCCTCTCCAACCATTTTTCTAATTTTAATTAATTGTTCTTCAATTAAGGAAGAATAAAGTTCCTCGCTGATTTTTGTTCCATCTTCCAGTGCACTTTCCGGATTATTAAGCCACTGCCACACTTGGGTTCTTGATATTTCTGCAGTCGCAGCATCTTCCATAAGATTATAAATTGGAACACAACCATTCCCTCTTAACCATGCTTCAATGTATTGAATTCCAACATCTATGTTTGTTCTCAGTCCATCAAGTGTAATAGAACCTATTGGTAAAGTGAGAAGATCATCTGCTGAAACATTCACATCATTTCTTTTATTATTTATCTGGTTTGGTTCAGGCATATATTTATCAAAAATTTTCTTAGCAACAGGAATTAACCCGGGATGAGCTACCCATGTTCCGTCATGTCCGTCTTTAGCTTCTCTTTCTTTATCAGCCATAACTTTTTCCATAGCTAAGTTATTTGCTTCAGGATTATTTTTTATCGGGATCTGCGCAGCCATTCCACCCATTGCATGAACATTTCTTTTATGACATGTTTTTATAAGCAGTAAAGAGTATGAATGCATGCAGTGAGAAGTCATTGTAACCTGTGCACGATCAGGAAGAATGAACCTTTGATGATTTTTAAATTTCTTTATAAAACTGAAAATATAATCCCATCTGCCGCAATTCAATCCTGCAGAATGATTTCTTAACTCATAAAGAATTTCATCCATTTCAAAAGCTGCAAGGATTGTTTCGATAAGAACAGTTGCTTTAATTGTTCCATTAGGAATTCCGAATTCTTCCTGCGCAAAAACAAAAACATCATTCCATAATCTTGCTTCAAGATAACTTTCCATTTTAGGAAGATAAAAATACGGAGCGGTTCCTTTATCAATTAGATTTTTTGCATTATGAAAGAAGAAAAGTCCAAAATCAAATAACGAAGCAGAAACTGGTTCATCATCAATCAGAAAATGTTTTTCAACAAGATGCCAGCCTCTTGGCCGCACCATAAGGACTGCTGTTTTTTCATTCAAATTATAAAATTTTCCTGTTTCAGGATTTATATATGATATAGTTCCATCAACTGCATCTTTAAGATTTATCTGCCCTTCAATTATATTATTCCATGTTGGTGAATTTGAATCTTCAAAATCAGCCATAAAAACATTTGCGCTTGAGTTAAGAGCATTGATTATCATTTTGCGGTCAACCGGTCCTGTTATTTCAACGCGCCTGTCAAGTAAATCGTCAGGAAATGTTGATGCTGTCCATTTACCTTCTCTTATCGCTCTCGTTCCTTCATTAAAGTTCGGCATTATGCCCGCATCAATTTCCTTTTGTCGCAGTTCTCTTCTTTTTAATAATTCAATTCGCCTTTGATTAAATAATAGGTGAAGCTTAGCGATAAATTGTATTGCATCAGGAGTTAAAACTTCTTTTACTTCAGGAGAAATTCTTCCTTTTATTTCAATACCGTTAATAAACTGGTCAATAACAGTTATCATAAAAAATTTTAATTCCTTTTAATTTAGATTTTACCCTTTGGTGAGTAGTGCCTAAAACTATGCCAGTAGAAAATTAAAACTTAAGATATGAAATGAAAGAAATTTTATTATTCCGGATTTCCAATAATGAGATTTGATTCAACTTACTACACTATTATAAAATATTTTGAATTGGCAACTGTTGAGAGAGTAAGTTCAAGTAAAAGTCAGATATTCAAATATTCATTCCAGATTTTATAAAGTTGATAAGTAGCATAAATATCATCTGCGCAGTAAACAGCAATATCTTTTATTCTTCCGGCTTCATAAAGAGTTTTAACTTCCATTCCCGAAATCCCTTTTGCCTTTGGTGAACCAATTCCAAAAGCCTGGCAGTAAAAATCAAGATTAAATTTTCTCGTTAAGCCGAAGTAAGTGAATTGTTCCAGAAGATCAATATGAAAAGTCGAGTCATATTTTTTCGTTACGAGATTTTTACTTGGTTTTATTTTATTCAAAGCAGATCGCATCATAAGGAAAGGTGCGTCAAAATTTCTTCCATTAAAAGTTATTACCTGGTCGGTAACTTCAATAATTCTCCAGAATGAGTTAAGCATTTCCTGTTCATTTAACCCTTTGTAATGAACATTCTTTTCAGAAATCCAGTCTTCAGTTTGTTCGCTTTCATAATAAACATAGGATTTTTCATTATTCACATCGTAAATCCCAATTGAAACAAGTTTGGCAGTGAAAGGATAAAGACTCGTATATCTTATTGCTTCATCAACCCTAAATTCTTTTACTTTTTCATCTGATTCTCTTTCAGCATAGCGAAGAAGATATTCCTGCTGACTTTCAGAAAGTGATTCGAATGGAAATGCACAGGTTTCGATATCGAATATAATTTTTTTCATTTGGTACCCCGTAATTTATTTCTTGAATTAGATCTTTTCCATGAAACTCAGAAAATTCAAGAGCAAGTTAAGAAAAAACTTCAGTTATAATTTTTACTGCTTCATTAATATCTTCAAAACTAACGTCAAGATGTGTAATTGCTCTTAAAGAATCAATCCTGCCTACAGTTAGAAGTAAGCCATTTTCTTTACAAAGATTAATTGCTTCTTCCACGCTAATCTTTAATGGTTTGAAAATAAGAATATTTGTTTGAACGGAACTAGTATCAATTTCAAGATTTGGATTTTCGTTAATTGCTTTGGCAAGAACTTTTGCTTTCTCATGATCTTCGGAAAGTCTGCTGATATTATTTTGAAGAGCGTATAAACAAGCAGCAGCGAGAATTCCGGCTTGTCTCATTCCTCCGCCCCAGGCTTTTCTAACTCTGTAAGCTTCTCTAATAAACTCTTTTGTTCCTGCAATGATTGAACCAACTGGTGCACCAAGCCCTTTTGAGAAACAGCATGAAATAGAATCGAAATGAACTGCATAATCTT
>CAYNUV010000368.1:0-3790 GCA_964400245.1 uncultured Ignavibacteriaceae bacterium | reverse complement strand
AAAGGTTGAGGAAATAATTTCATCATTAAAAAATGGAACGTTGGATGTTGTTTCTACACCCCCGGGAATTCTTTTTGCCTCTTATGATAATGCTAGTAATTTATGCAGTTTTGTTTTTGGCGATCTATTTCAAGGATATGCCCTTATGACACAGCCCAATAGAGGCTATAAAACATATAAAGAATACATAGAGGAAGGATTAACAAATGAGGCAGCGATTAAAGCAACTATACAGCAAATAAAAGGTAAAACTTTCGCGTATCCTACAGAAGCTGCAATTAAACCATTTATTGATCTTTTATTACAAAAAGGAGAAATAAAACCAGAAGACTTCAAAACTTTGGTATTAGATGACCCACTTACAGTTAATGCAATGAGAAAAGGACAAGCAGATTTTCAGGTAGGTGGAGTCCCTTCTAGGCTTACACTACAAAGCGAAGGATATATTCCTATCATCAGTGCTATAGATATTGCTAAACTTTCAAAACCATCTTCGGACTCTCCTGAATTAGCAAGCATTTTACAAAATGGATGGGCAGTAAGAAAAGATTATTATAACAATGAACATTCAACAATTTTACGATTGGCTTCTGTCAATTATAAAATTATGGAATTTATTAATACACATCCTGACTCTGCATTAAGAATTCATATGCAATATCTTAATCAGATAACAGGTCAGAATTTCACTATGCAACAAGGAAAAATTATTTACAATTCATTGGATCCTTTTATAACATTTGAGAACCAATATGATTGGTTTTATAATAAAAACAATCCTTTATATTTTAAAAACATTAACGGCGCAATTTTGAAAAATTTTATTGCACAAGGCATTTATAAGAAGAAAGCACCAACTGTTGACGACGTTATCTATGCAGACAATACGTATTATGAACTTATGCGCCTTAAAAATTACTCTGATAGTCTAATTATTTTAATAAGACAGAAAAAAAATCTAACCCAAAATCATTATTATAATGACCTTTTGGATATGGCAAAAAAATATTATGGGCTTTATGATTATTTTGATTCAAGTGAAAAACTAAAGGAACTAATTAATCTTGCAAAAAAAAATAAAGATTGGTAAACCAAAATTAGCTATTCCTTTAATTGTTTTTATTATTACCTGGGAAATTCTATCCTTAATCTTAGGACCTGAAAGATTACCTGATATATTAAATATTTTTAAAGTCTTGGTTTCAGATTTTAGCCAAAATGCTATCATCGCTGCACAAGGAGGAGGTGAAAATGGAATATATCCGCATTTATTAATTACATTTATCAACTGCAACATTGGAATTCTAATTGGTGGTTGTTTGGGATGCCTTATAGGTATATTAATGTTTGAAATCCCTTTTTTGTCCTATTTGCTGGATCCGTTTATTGAATTTATTCGAATAGTACCGCCACTTATTTTCATCCCTTTCCTATTGTTATTATTTAACCCAGGGAATCTGAGTCAGATTTTAATAATAGTGGTCTATTCTTCTTACTCCATGTTTATTTATTCTTTTAATGCTTTAAGAAATATTAAACAAAATTATATTTTTATAGCTACTATTTTTAATACTAGTAAACTTGATAAGGTTACTAAAATATATTTACCTGCCATAGTGCCTGAATCATTAGGTGGGATCAGAGTTACTTCGTCAATAGCATTTGGTATTATAATTGTTTCAGAATATTTAGGTGCTCCCGATGGAATAGGTAGGGTTATTAAATATGCTTTATCTTATACAGATATAACTTTAATACTGGTTGGAATAATTTTGGTGGTTTTAATGGCTTTGCTGAATGATTTTATCTTTATAATTCTGTTTAAAAAAATTGTTAAATGGAATTAATTAACTCAAAAATATTAGTTCAGTATAAAATGCTCTATCATATCTATTAAAATAAACATTTTATGGGATGTAATACTATTTGATATAAGTTATAATAAATTCACAGCTACCATTAAATCTTCCTTTTTTAAATGTGAATAAATCTGTGTTGTCTTAAAATCTTCATGTCCTAACAATTCTTTAACAACATATAATGAAGCCCCTTTTTGCACGAGGTTTGAAGCGAAGCTATGGCGTAAGCTGTGGAAGTGTATTGATTCATCTATTCCGGCTTTTCTTAAAGCTTTCTTGAATGACTTACTAACAAAATTTTCATTAAATCTTACATCAATAAATTTTTTGAAAACAAAATCATCTTTTGCAAACGGAATTACTTTAACTAGAATATTTCTAAGTACAGGATTGATTGGGACAATTCTCTCCTTTTTACCTTTGGCAGTAAAAGCATCATTACACTTCACTGTAATTATATTTTTTTGAAGATCAATCCAACTCCATTTCATACTAAGAATTTCACCCAAACGCATCCCAGTATAAAATCCGGTTGAATAAATATTTCTTAAAAATTCTCTTGGCTCTTGTTCAATTATTTTATTTAATTCTTCTATTGAGATAAAAGAGGGGAAGGCTCTTGGAACTTTCGGCGCTTTAACTTTCTTAAAAGGATTTTCGGGAATGTATTCCCAATTTACAGCTTTAGTGAAAGCTGCTTTCATACTTCTGTAATATAGATTTGCTGCACTTTTGGAACGTGCATAAGTTGTATTAACAAACTGATCTACGAGTTTTGCAGAGATTTTATTTAAGGATAGATCACCTGTGAATTTTATGAACTGATTGAATGATAATTTTATCGAATCAATTGAATGTTTAGTTTTACTTTGCTTACTATATTCTAGATATTCTTCTTTGAATTTTGATAACATCATTGAAGAAATTTTTGGAACATCCTGCTGAGTGGGAACAGGTAGAGATTTAGATTTACGAATTGGAAACTCTAAATTATTTTTCTTCGAGTACTCAAACATCATCATAAATTTTTCTGCTTCTTGTTCATCTTTAGCGTGTGTAGAAATTTTTGTTCTCTTCTTACCACGAAAATATACGAGTTGGTAGTAAGGTGTTTTTTTATCAGGTGGTGTAAGAAACATGATAGAACTCCTTTCTATTTTTAGTTAAAATTGTACCGACTGTGTACCGACAAAATTGTGAATGCGGAGTGAAAATTAAGGATTTGTTATATCCGGATAGCTCATAATCAGCGGGTCGGTGGTTCAAGTCCATCTGGGCCCACGAAGAAACCTTTAACAATTTGGTTTTTTGTTTTCCTATCTAAATACAACTTTACAATTCACAAAGTTTCTAATTTCGTTAATTAATACTTCTGCATGTTTCTGTCTTAATTTAAATTGAGTAACTAACAAATCACTATCAGTTTATGGAATAACCAAAAGAACCTACCAAAAAAAGACCATATTTGTTAAACGTTTAACCAGCAAATAATATTTCCTTTTTTCTTTATAGGGATGATTAAACCCGTATTTCCCAACACATCTTAAATTATTTTTTACATAAAAATTAGGATATGGTATATTTATTATTTTAATTTCGGTTAAACGTTTAACCAAATCGCCTTTATGAGCATAACAATTAAAGATGTCGCAAATAAAGCAGGAGTTTCCATTGCAACTGTTTCATTTGTAGTAAATAATAGTAAGCATGTATCTGATGAAACAAAAAACCGGGTTTTAAAAACAATCAAGAACCTAAATTATCATCCTTCCAAATCCGCAAGAGATTTAGTCTCAAAAAAAACTGGCTTCATAGGATTTATCCTTACCGATGACCATTTTTTACGAACCGAACCATTTTACACCAGGATATTCCTTGGAGTTGAATTTGAAGCCAGAAATGAAGATTATTATATTTTGCTAACTTCTGTC
>CAYNUV010000367.1:0-3790 GCA_964400245.1 uncultured Ignavibacteriaceae bacterium | reverse complement strand
AACGAATTGATTCGCAGGTACGACAGCAATGTTCTTTCTCTTGCTTTAAAATATGTTAATGACCGTGATGATGCAAAAGATATTTACCAGGAAGTTTTTTTAAGAGTATTCAGAGGATTAAAAAATTTCAAATTTAAAAGTGAGTTCTCAACATGGCTTTTCAG
Source organism: uncultured Ignavibacteriaceae bacterium (assembly GCA_964400245.1). Lineage (GTDB taxonomy): Bacteria > Bacteroidota > Ignavibacteria > Ignavibacteriales > Ignavibacteriaceae > RBG-16-34-14. The sequence continues at coordinate 3,626 of CAYNUV010000367.1, read as the reverse complement.
GATAACAACAAATGTCTGCCTCACTTTTGTAAGCCGCAGTAATAAACAAAATATGATGAGAATTAATAATGATATGGAAACTGAAGAAATAGATAACATAGCAGGTAAGGATGATTCGGATAATTCACCTGATGAACATCTTATAAGAAGTGAAATTACTAACAACGTAAATGAAGCATTGGAAAAACTTTCACCTAAACAAAAAATGATTTTTATGCTCAAACATTTTGAAGGTTATAAAATAAGAGAGATTGCAGTTATGATTAGCTGCAGCGAGGGAACAGTTAAGAAATATCTGTTTGAAGCTAATCATAAACTTCGCGACCAATTGAGTGAATTATATGTATAGAATATGTCACCCTGAACTTGTTTCAGGGTCTTTTTACACGCAGAATAAGATGCCGAAACAAGTTCGGCATTAATTGAAGAAGGAAGAAAAATGAATCATAAAAAATATAAAGAATGGATGCAGCTTTTTTTGTATGATGAGCTGACACAAAAAGAAAAAGATGAGCTGCTCAATCATCTGGAAAATTGCAGTGAATGCAGCGGTGAGCTTGAAAAGCAGAAACGGTTTCATACTACAATGAAAGAAACATCTTTGCCTGAAATTGATCAGAATCTTTTATCTGAAGCAAGAAGAGAATTTAATGCAGCTTTAAGAGTTGAAAAATCAAAACGAAAATCATTTAGTTTTCCAGTGATTGATTTTTCGGACATCTTTTTCTCTCCATTAAAAATTGCATTCAGCGGTACAGTTGTTTTAATCGTTGGAATATTTGTTGGGTACTTATTGTTTGATAAAGAAATCAAACCTGATTTGCAAACTACAATTTCGGAAGATAATCTTTCAACCCTTGAGGCAAATACCCAGATAACAAATCTCAGATTTATTGATCAGGATCCATCTGATGGTGAAATAGAATTTACTGTTGAGGCGATAAAACCTCTTCGCATAAAAGGAAAAGTTAATGATCCTAAAATCCAGAATATCTTAACCTACTCTATGCTTTATGAGCAGAATCCAGGTGCCCGTTTAAACGCAATAAATGTAATTGGTTCAAATACAAAGAAGGATGATAAAGAAATAAAAGCAGCACTAATAACGGTTGCAAAGTATGATACCAATATTGGTGTAAGAAGAGAAGCACTGAATCTGCTAAGAAGTTTTCCGTTTGATACTGAATTGAGAGAAGCATTGCTCTACATTCTTTTAAATGATGAAAACTCTGCAATGAGGATTGAAGCAATTACAAGTCTTAAAGAGTTAAGTGAAAAAGGAAATGGCTTTAACGAGGAAGAGATTTCGGCATTCAAAGAGAATCTTAAAAAAGAAGAAAACAATTATATAAAATTCCAGATAAGAACAGCTTTACAGGAGAATATTAAAAATGAAAAATAAATTTCTTTTTACAATTATAGTTACATCATTTTGCCTTTTGATATTTATTTTCAAAAGCTTTGCCCAGGAAGACTTTACTAAGAAAACTTTTAAAGTAAGCAAAAGCGGCAGTTTATCTGTATCACTCGCTGCCGGAGATATTCACATTAAAACCTGGGAAAAGAATGAAGTTGAAGTTTTATATGAAGATGATGAGGAAGATTATGCAGATGTAAAAATATTCCAGGATGGCAGCAACATCACTGTCAGGTCTGATAGCTATACTGATTTTGAAATTACCGTTCCGTCAGAATTTAATCTTAGCCTGAATTCATCTGGCGGCGATATTAAAGTTTTTGGCAATATAAAAGGTGAAATAGATATTAATACTGCCGGCGGGGACATACAATTAAAAGATGTAAATGGAGAAATAAGTGCAAATACTGCCGGAGGTGATATAAGAAGTGGAAATATTAAAGGTAGCGTTACTCTCAGTTCCAGTGGCGGAGATATTGTTGTTGGTAAAGTTGACGGCGAATGTAGTTTAAATACAGGCGGCGGTGATGTTGTTGTTAATGATGTTTTAAAAACATTAACCGTCAGTACAGGAGGAGGAAATGTAACCAGTGGAAATGTTGGGAATAATGTTGTAATAACAACAGGCGGCGGTGATGTTTCGGTAAATAATATTTCAGGTACCACGGTTGTAACAACAGGCGGCGGTAATATATCCGGTACAAAAATAACTAAAGGCGGAACTGTAGTAACGGGTGCCGGTGATGTAGTATTAAAAAATCTTACAGGCGATATAGATGTAACATCCGGGGCAGGTAATGTTATTACTGAATTTACATCAGTCGGGAATAAAGAAAGTAAAATTATAACAGGTTATGGTGATATTACAGTTTACATTCCTGAAAATGCTAAAGTAACAATTGAAGCAACTGTTAGATTTGCTGAAGGGAATGTTTGGTCAACTGATAAAACAGAAATTTCAGAAAGCATAAAGTCAGAGTTTAAATCTTCTACTGAAGATCAAAGGAAAGGCGAATGCCATGCCGTTTATAATATTAACGGCGGCGGAACAAATATTGAACTTGAAACATCACTTGGTCAAATCATTATTAAAAAGTTAAAACGCTAATCATAAAATATGACCGCACATAGAAATCAGATAGACAATCTTATAAAAATAAAACATCTTCATATCGAAGAAAGATAATCTTTATGAAAATTTTATTTACGATTGTGATAATTATTTCTTTAGCATCAAAGATAACTCCATTAGGACAAGATACTGTAAATATCAAACCGGAAATAACAGCAGTAAAAATCAATCACATTGTAAACATTGATGGAGATTTGCAGGAAGATTTCTGGAAGCATATTAAACCTGTAACACAATTCACTCAAATAGATCCCGACGAAGGAAAAGAACCTACCGAAAAAACTGAAGTAAGAATTGGTTTTGATGATGCAGCATTATATGTCGGTGCAAGGATGTATGATTCATACCCGGATTCTATAATTGCAAGACTTGCAAGAAAAGATGTTGATATAACTTCAGACCTGTTTGCAGTTTTTCTTGATCCTTATTACGATAGAAGAAGCGGTTTTTATTTTGCTGTTAATGCTGCCGGAACTCTTTACGATGGTGTTCTGTTCAACGATACGTGGGATGATAATACGTGGGATGGAGTTTGGGAAGGTAAAGTTAAGATTGATGAATCAGGCTGGACTGCAGAATTAAGGATTCCTTTCTCACAACTTAGGTTTCAGATAAATCCGGAGAATACCTGGGGAGTAAATTTCAGAAGAGATATTGCGCGAAAAAATGAACGTGACTATTTCATTTATGTACCTAAAAATGAAAATGGGTTTGTCTCAAGGTTTGGGCAGCTTAATGGAATAAACAATATTACTCCGCCGAGCAAGCTTGAAATACTTCCTTATCTTACAACAAGAGCAGAATACACTCATCCGGAAACAAATGATCCTTTCAATTCAGGTTCATCTTACACACCAGGCATAGGTGCTGATTTTAAAGTTGGTTTGGGTACAAATCTTACACTTAATGCAACAATAAATCCTGATTTTGGCCAGGTTGAAATTGACCCGGCTGTAATAAATCTTAGTGACGTTGAAACTTTCTTTGATGAGAAAAGACCTTTCTTTGTTGAAGGATCAACTATATTTAATTTTGGACAGGGAGGTGCAACAAATTACTGGGGATTTAACTGGTCTA
>CAYNUV010000366.1:0-3806 GCA_964400245.1 uncultured Ignavibacteriaceae bacterium | reverse complement strand
TATGGCAGAAAGCTTATGATCTTCATACTTCGAATAATCAAATAAAAAATAAAATTGAAAAAGGTGAAATTTGAAAAACAGTATTCTTAATTTATTGCTGGCTGCAGCTTTTATTTTTTTAATTCACGGATGTGTACCTTCAAAACCTACCGATGATGTTGAATTGCTTCCTTCAGAAAGATTAATAAACAAGCTTGAGGTGAACCGCAGAAAAATAAAAACCTTTGAAGGCAGTGGAACAATTTCAGTAAGATCTGGAACAATTAATCAGAATGCATCATTCAGAGTTATTCTTCAAAAACCTGATTCGATTTATTTATCTATTCTTGGACCATTTAATATTGAACTTGCACAAGCTGTTGTTACAGGCAATAATTTTATTTTTTATGATGCTTTAAACAATACTGCTTACCAGGGAGAAGTTGATAGTAATATTTTACAGGAAATATTTAAGATTGATCTTTCGTTCAGTGAACTGACTGATGCATTTATCGGTTCAGTTAATCTTACAGATAATCTTTACAAAACACCTACGAGCTACAATATTGACTATGACAAATATGTTCTTACTTATATTGATGATATAACTAAACACAAAACAATTTACAGAGTTGATGTACGTGAGCTTGGAATAACAGACTATTTTGTTTTTGATGAAAATGGTGATGAACTTTTAGAAGGGAAGTATTCAAAGTTTGAATTATTTGAAACAGTAGCAGTTCCATATAAAATAGAATTACAGAATAAAAAAGATAATCAGCGTATTGCCATTGATTATAAAAATATTGCTGTTAATAAAAGTAATATCGTGATTGACTTCAAGGTTCCGAAAGATGCTACAATTATAAAATGGTAAGTAAGCTTCTTTATATATCATTCTTTTTTTTCTTTACTTTTTTATCATATCAGCAGGATGATTTAAGTAAGAAAAAAAACGAGCTTCAGAATATCCGCGATGAAATTTCCAAACTTGAAAATCAAATAAAGCAGCAGACTAAAAAAGAAAAAGAGTCCTTTTCTGCAGTTGAGAATTACAATAAGCAAAGTTATCTGCTGAATAAGATTGTATCTAAACTAAGGAATGAAGAAAAGAAAAAGCAGGAAGAAATAACCACAAGCCAGAACAGCATTGGTGAAATTGAAAAGCAGATAGAGCTGCTCCAGAAAAATTATGAGAAGTATGTTGTGGCAATTTATAAATACGGGGAAAAGGATGAACTTGCCGGGATATTTGATTCGGAATCTTTTGAACAGGCAGCACTCAGGATAAAATATCTTCAACGGTTTTCAGAGAAAAGAGGAAATGATCTTAAGAGATTTGTAGAAGCAAAGGAAGAACTTTTAGTTTTAAGAGAAAAACTTGAGAAAGAGAAAAAAGAAAAAGCAGTTTTAGTTTCAGAGAAGGAAAAAGAACAATCCGGTTTGAAAACCAAATTATCTGAGAAACAAAAAATTCTTAAATCCATCAGGAATAACAAAGCTGAATTGAAGAAAGAGCTGCAAGCTAAAAAAAATGCCGAAGGACAGATTAGAAATCTGATTACAAAACTTATTGAAGAAGCCGAAAGGAAAAAAGAAGAAGAGAGACTCGCAACTCTCAATAAAAAAAATGAAGGTTTGACTAACGAAAATCCTGTTTCACCTGGTTATGATATAGATTTATCAACTTCCGGTTTCGAAGCATTTTCAAACCTGAAAGGGAAACTTGTCTGGCCTGTATCAAACGGAAAGATCATCAGGAAATTTGGCGAGAATAAGAACCAGAATCTTAACACAGTTACAATGAATTATGGTGTTGATATTAAAGCTTCAGGAGATTTGGGTGTAAAATCAGTAGCCGGAGGAGTCGTTTCTGTAATTGATTATATTCCCGGTTACGGAAGTGTTATTATTGTTACTCACAAAAATAATTACAGAACAGTGTACAGCCATCTTTCTGAAATTTATATAAGTGAAGGTGATAAAGTGAAAGCGGGAAGTCTCTTAGCAAAAGTAGGTGAAAGCATTGAGGGAAATATTCTTCACTTTGAAATCTGGAACTCGCGCAACAACCAGAACCCTGAGCTCTGGCTGGCAAAAAGATGAACAGTATGCAATAGGCAGGTTGCAGTCAGCAATCAGATAATCATCTATTACCTTTCTAATTAAATATAGGTATTCAATTGTTAAGTTATTTAAGATGAAGATTGCTTTAATTGGGAGATATGGTGAAGGAGAAATCCTTAATGGTCCTGAAAGAGTTGCCAGGGAACTTAATAAGGAGTTAAAGCAGAAAAAACTCAATGTAACTTTTATTGAATATTTTTTCAGCGGTTACTCAAATTATTCTTTGCTCAGAAAAATATTTGGCAAAAATATAATCGAAGATAATGTTCAAAGATTAGGAGCCCTTCAAATTGTTATTAAACTTCTAAAAGAAAAATTTGATATAATTCATTTCATAAACAGCCAGAGATTTCAATTAATAATTTTTTTCTTAAAGCCGTTTCTTAAAGCTAAAATCATTTCTTCTTTTCATGGTTTCATTAAGGATGAAATAAAACTAACCGGTAACAGAAGACCTTTTCTTGATTTCCGGGTTGAAAATTTATTAGTTAATAAATCAAACATTTTAATTTTTCCATCCAATCTTTTAGCAGATAAGTTCAGGAAGAATTACACAATCCTGGAAAATAAAATCAGGATAATTCCAAATGGCGTTGATGAAATCTTTAAGAACAAAAAAGCGGTGAATGATTTTAAGAATCCTTACAATTTTGTTTATTACAATTCTTTTAATGTTGGATTGAATGAATTGATAAATGAAATTCCGGAAAATCTTAACTTAAAATTATTTGTTATAGGTGATAGAAAAAGTACCGTTCAAAAGAAAATTATTTTTGTTAACCCTATGGATAGAAATTCATTAATTGATTTCCTTTCTGATAAACATTTCGTAATTAAATCTTCAGCGTTCGATTCCTTTTCTATTTTTGTTGGTGAATGTATGTCTCTTGGAATAATACCTGTCGTTTCAGAAAATACAGGCATTAAAGAAATAATCAAAAATAAAATCAACGGTTTCATTTATGACAGCAGAAAAAAGGGAAGTCTTTCAGATTTATTGAATAACATCTTTAATGATAAACATGATTTGAATTTGATTTCAAAAAATTCCTCGGATATATATTTAACTTTAAACTGGCGTTTTATAACCAACCATTATATTGTAACGTATAAATCCGTTTTATGATTAGAGTTTGCCATATCGCAAATATTATAACCGGTAAAGCAGACGGAATTTACGCACATCTTAAAATGATTTCCCAAAATTATGACAAAACAAAATTTCAGCACTATCTTATTTTTCAGGGAGGAGAAAAGATAGAAAGAGAAATAACTGAAATGGGATTTGAAGTTTTTGTTTGTCCATCGCTAAAAAAAAAAATATCGCTTAAAGTTTTTAGTGATATAAAAAAAATCATTAAAGCGAAAGACATTGATATAATTCACACTCATTTAAATAAGTCTTATGCAATTGCCGGTTTACTGAATATCTTTTTGCATAAGAAATTCATTTACAATTATCATGGGTCATTTCTTACAAACAATCCTTATTATGGTTTAACTGAACGGGTAATTTACCGGATGTGCCATATCATTATAAATTTATTGGGAACTGTAAACGCAGCTATAGTTCCATCAGAACGAAGCAAACAGCTACTTATGAATGAAACAAAACTATTTCCTGAACCAATTGTTTATTACAACGGTTTTGATTTAACTGAAACTCCGATAAAAGTTGATAATGAATTGTTCAGCAAAAT
>CAYNUV010000365.1:0-3823 GCA_964400245.1 uncultured Ignavibacteriaceae bacterium | reverse complement strand
TAAAAGAAATTGCACACGGAAGAAGCGGTGATAAAGGCGATGCTGCAAACATCGGAATAATTGCTTATGATGATAAAGGATTTGAAATCATCCAAAAACATCTCACCGCTGAAAAAGTTAAGAAACATTTTGAAGGAATTTGCTTTGGCAAAGTTGAAAGATTTGAATTACCAAACATCAGAGCATTAAATTTTCTGCTGAATAATACTCTCGGCGGAGGCGGAACAGTTTCGTTAATGCACGATGCACAAGGAAAAACTTTAGCAGCAGCGCTGTTGAGAATGGAAATTGAAGTTGAATAATATTGTCACCCTGAACTTGTTTCAGGGTCTAATTATAATTGAGATGCTGAAACAAGTTCAGCATGAGAAAAAATAGAGGTTATTTATGTACGAAGAAGAAGTAAAAACATTAAAAGCTTTGAGAATACGGATTGATAATTTAAGAGGTTATCTTTGACGTTGATAAAAAAGAAACAAAGATAAAAGAGCTTCAGAATAAAACTTCAGAACCATCCTTCTGGAATGACCAGGTAGCTGCACAGAGAATCCTCCAGGAAATTAAATCGCTTGAATCTTGGGTTAAGTTGTGGAAAGATGTTGATGCTAAAGCAACATCGGTGGAGGAGTTTATTGAGTTGGTAAGTATTGAAAAAGATGAATCTCTTTTTGATGAAATTCAGAAAGAATTTAAATCCCTTGAATTGGCTATTGAAAATGCTGAACTGAAAAATATGCTCAGTGGAAAAGATGATGATAAGAATTGCATTCTTACAATTCATTCTGGTGCCGGAGGTACTGAAGCACAGGATTGGGCTGAAATGCTGATGCGCATGTATTTGCGTTGGGGTGAACAGAATGGCTATTCAATGAAAATTATTGACCTGCTTGAAGGTGATGGTGCGGGAATTAAAAGTGTAACGATAGAAGTTGAGGGTCAGTTTGCTTATGGTTATTTAAAAGCTGAAAATGGTGTTCATCGGTTGGTTAGAATTTCTCCGTTCGATTCCAATAAAAGGAGGCACACCTCTTTTGCATCGGTTTTTGCAATTCCTGAAGTTGATGACACAATTGAGATAGAAATTAATCCTGCAGATTTGCGTATTGATACTTACCGATCAGGTGGTAAAGGCGGGCAGAATGTTAACAAAGTTGAGACTGCTGTCCGCATTACTCACGAACCAACAGGAGTTGTAGCTGCCTGCCAGAGTGAACGTTCTCAAACACAGAATAAGAATAATGCAATGAAGCTTCTTAAATCAAAACTTTATAAGCTTGAATTGGAAAAACAAACGGCAGAGCTTGATGAAATTGAAAAGGGTAAAATGAAGATTGAATGGGGAAGCCAGATACGCTCTTATGTTTTCCATCCTTACAATATGGTTAAAGACCACCGAACAGATGAAGAAACATCCGATGTAGAACGTGTGATGAATGGAGATATTAACAGGTTTATAAAAGCGTTCTTATTGAAGTTTAGTAAGAATTAAATCCCATTGAATGGATGAATGACTGAATGGTTGATTGGGTGAATGACTGAATGATTGTATGAGTGAATGAAGGAAGGATTGAGTGTATGTTGTGCATGGCTGCATGGTAAGTCATTTCGAACGAAGTGAGGAATCTCATAGATGTGAAACGGCAAGTGAGACGCGTATTACTTTTGATGGCGAAATATTATCAGGAAATTTAGAACCGGATAAATTAAAATCATTGAGAAAATGGTTGGTAAAAAGTCAGGAGGAGTTAAATGTTTTGCTGGGAAAAGGCAATGAGAAAAGAACCAATTGAAAGGATTGAACCATGACACCAAGTATGTTAATAGAACGTGCTGTTTATTTAGGGAATTTTGTAATCCTTTTTGAAACTACTTATGGAGAGATGAGGACTATTGATTTTAAGCCACTATTAAAAGGTAATATGGGTTCTTTTGATAGCCTTAGAAATGAAGAATTGTTTAAGAAATTTTATCTCGACACCTGTATTTTAACCTGGGATGTAGATTTACCTAAAAAGAGTGAAAAACAGATAAATCAATTTGATATAGCTCCCGAGTATATTTACGAAAACAGTTCTCCCGTTGCTATGGATAAAGGGGAATACCGTATTAGCGTAACAAGTCAGGCATAAATTTGGGGAATGGAATACGTGAATGATTGAATTATGATTTCATTCATCCATTCAATCAATCATCCATTCATCCATTCGAAGTGAAACGGAGAAGTTGATGTTCTCTGCCGTTTGCCTTTTCACGTTTCTTTGTTCGCCTCTGGCGGATTGTTAATTGATAATTGTTAAATGTTAATTGCTTATTTAAGAAGGTAAACCTATTTTAAAAGCGCAATTATAGAAACACCCCGTTTGACCGCGAAGCCCGGCGGGGTGATGCTGAGAGTTGGCGGGTAAGGCATGCCGGATTATGATAATCTTGGAAAGATGGTTAAACTGGATTCAAATATTAGTTTCAACCCTGGAGAATGATCCGATTCTTACGCACGTTTCGACTACAACCAGCAGCTTCAATGTGGGTCCAAAGGAAAAAGAAACCAAGTACCTTGGAAAATGATTTATATAATAGAGAGTATAAGGAGAAGTATTTATGAAATTTAAATCTTTATGTCGTCGGGGAAAAAAAATCCAAGCTTTTTGTTTAGGACTTGTTTTTTTTATTTCGTTTAATATAAGTGCTCAATGGTTTGATCCACAATCTCTTAGCAGCACAGTTTTAATAGAAAAAAAGATTGCTCCTGATTCAATGGTAGTGCATGGAACAGGCTTTGCCTTATGGAATTATTCCTATCCTGAAATGCCAATTATAATAACAGCTGGGCATTTACTACAAAACCGAACGGACTTATATATTTCACTCAATGCAGATTCTTCAATAATCTCTTTTATGAAAAAAAATAATATTGATACTCTACTTTTTGGTAAAATGAAATGGACTTTAGAACAAAATAAATTGCGAACCAATTTAAATTTATTTACAGGTCTGCGTCCGTCTTATTTTGTGGATTCTACTCTTGATGTGGGAATGTTTCTTATTCAATTGGGTATGAGCGCTTATAATGACTCTGCAGACAGTATGAAAATAGCAGATTTGCTATTAATACCTCGAAGTATGATGAGATCTCGAAAAGATATTTCACTTGGTGATGAACTTTATTTTGTAGGGTTTCCTTTTGGATTAGGGGCCTATTCTATTAATCAACCAATTATCAGATCAGGTTCAGTTGCCTGGGTATCAGAATCTTCTTCAGAATTCTTGTTGGATGCTTTTTCTTTTGGGGGGAATAGTGGTAGCCCAATATTTTCTAAAAGGATATTTGGTAGAAAATTTGGAGAAATTAATTGGGATGAGGCTTATTTGGTTGGAATGGTAGTTGGGCACCATGGGCAAAGAGTTGAAGGTATACTTCGCCAGCCCAATCCAAAAGAAAATCTTTTAGATAGGATTTCCTTTGAAACCCAAAATTGGGGACTTGCAATAGGAATTTGGATTGAGGACATCCTCAAAGAATTAAAAAAAATAAAAAATCTCTCCTTGCCAGTTTTTGAATAAGTCTTTCCCCAGGTTGTCAGAAACCTTTCCTGGTAGTGTTAAGGCTTCCCCCCACATTTTTCATTACTAGGCTGTCAAGAACCATTTCCTGCCAGATAAAAGGTTGCTCAAACTAAAGTCACCGAATGGTTGGTGACTTCCTGCATTCATCCATACATACGAATATGCATTCACTCATTCAGTCATTCATCCATTCCTATTTGGTTTCGCTCAGAATTCATTTTATTAACTCCTGAAACTTTGGATCATTACGAATGCTTTC
>CAYNUV010000364.1:0-3830 GCA_964400245.1 uncultured Ignavibacteriaceae bacterium | reverse complement strand
ACTTCCCCGCCCTATGCAGATAGTAGAAAAAATACTTATGGAGGAATTCATCCGGATAAATATGTTGAATGGTTTTTACCATTTTCTAGAGAATTTCTGCGTGTTCTAAAACCTACCGGCACTTTCGTATTAAATATTAAGGAAAAAGTTGTTGATGGGGAGAGGCATACTTACGTTATAGATTTAATTAATGAGATGCGCAAACAAGGTTGGCTTTGGACTGAAGAATTTATCTGGCACAAAAAAAATTCTTATCCGGGCAAATGGTCAAATCGTTTTCGCGATTCATGGGAAAGATTATTACAATTTAATAAAGAGAAGCACTTTCACATGTATCAGGAAAAAGTAATGGTTCCAATCGGTGATTGGGCAAAATCACGTTTAAGAAATTTAAGCAATACTGATAAAACAAGGGACAATTCAAAAAGCGGGAGTAAATTTGGCAAGAATGTTTCTAATTGGTTGGAAAGAAATTTGGTCTATCCGACAAATGTTATACATCTCGCTACTGAATGTAATAATAAAAATCATAGTGCTGCTTTTCCTAATGAATTACCCGAATGGTTTATTAAATTATTTTCAAAAGAAGGGGATGTTGTTCTCGATCCATTTATGGGTTCCGGAACAACAATAATTGTTGCAAGTAAAATGGGAAGAATTGGCCTTGGGATTGAGATACACGAAGAATACTATAAATTGGCAGAAACACAAATTAATCAAAATATTTTCGCTGCTGAACCAAAGGTAAAATATGGCAAAACTAAAACTGGAAGAAGTAAAAAATTACATTGAAGAAAATATTGGTTCATTTCATGAAGCCAGGGAAAATGGATTAAAAACTTTAAAGCTTTCTAAAATACTTCTTAAAAAGAATCCGTATTTATTCAAAGCAAAAAACATTTTAACGGCAGAAGGACTCGTTAAGAATTTAGTAGACGCATACTTTTCATCTAAAGAAGAAACCATATTTGGTACTTTCCTGGAAAGGTTAGCAATCTTTGTTTGCAAAAGAGTATATAGGGGTAAGAAATCATTAGCCGAAGGGTTAGATATTGAGTTTGAGAAAAAGGGTGTAATTTATATCGTGGCGGTTAAATCAGGTACTAACTGGGGAAACTCCTCTCAGGTTGCTAAGATGAAGGAGAATTTTAGAAAGGCAAAACAAAGACTTAGGACTAATGCTAAAAGAATTCCAGTTGAAGCAATTAATGGTTGTTGTTATGGGAGAGTAGCTAAAACTGATAAAGGGGAATATCAAAAAATTGCTGGGCAACACTTCTGGGAATTTATTTCTGATAACCCCAACTTATATACAGATATTATCGAACCCTTAGGACATCGAGCCAAAAAAAGGAACGAAGATTTTGATGAGGCTTATGCACGCATGTTAAATATTTTCACTGCTCAATTCTTTATAGAATTTTGTAAAGATGGGACAATTGATTGGGAAAAATTAGTTAAGTACAATTCTGGAAAAGAGAAAGTTAATGTTAATCTAGAAATTCCTAAATAAAGGAAACATTTGAAAGTGCTGTCAAATATGATGAAAAACCTTTTCTTTGTTCTTTTAATATTCTCATCAATTTCTTTCTCGCAGGAAATAAATGAAATTATTCCGCAGCTTACCATTCCAGCCGGTGAGGAAAAAACTTTCTTAGTAAACGACTTCTTTTATACGGATAAAGAATACAGAGTTACTTTTGATCCCGATAATTCACTTAGAGTCTTTTTTGAAGCTGAAAACGGCACTGTAAAAATAGAGTCTTTAAAAGGTTCAGAAGGATATGGAGCTCTTCCTTTTCATTTTTATGAGAAGATTTATCATATATTTTATAAAACCACATTCAAGCAAACAATCTTTTTTTCTTTCAGAACCTGGAAGCCTGTTGAAAGAGTTAATCTGTTCGGAACTTTTAATGGGTGGAACAGGGAACAACTTCCAATGACAGACGAGGATGGCGACGGACTTTATTCAATCGGTATTCCTCTTGATCCGGGAAGATATGAATATAAATTTTTTGTTGATGGTGCAGAGGTTGTTGATTCACTGAATTCCGAAAGAGTGCCAAATGGTATGGGAGATTGGAATTCTGTTGTTGAAGTTAAATCTCTCCATACAAGCAAAGCTTATCTGCACATTCTTGATTATTTCTACAAAAAAACAAACACACTTTTTTCTTTCTATTATGAATCCGGAACAAAAGACAGCATAGAAGTTTTTGCTTTGCTTGATAACGAACTCATCCCATCAAATGTAATTGGAATTAATGACAAAAAAATATTAATAGATATTCCTTCTGAAAAATTAAAAGGAGAAAAAACTTTACGTGTTGCGGTAAATGAAAAAGGAAGAGCATCAAACCTGCAGACAATAATACTGAAAGATGGAAAACCAATTGGTAATGATAAATCAAATTGGTACGATGCAATAATCTATTCAATAATGATTGACCGTTTTTCGGACGGCGATTCTACCAACAGCATTCCGGTAGAACATCAGGAATTATTTAAACAGGCAAATTACAATGGCGGTGATCTCAAGGGAATTATTAATAAGCTTGAAGAAGGCTATTTCAATTCACTTGGGATTAATACACTCTGGATTTCTCCGGTTGCTGACAATACTCCAAATGCTTATAAAGAATATCCGCCTCCGAATCGTTACTATACGGGATATCATGGTTATTGGCCGATTCATCCCACAAAAGTAGAAGAACATTTTGGTGATATGAACCTGCTAAAAAAAATGATTAAGATTGCGCACAGCAAAGGAATAAAAGTTCTTCTTGATTATGTTGCCCACCATGTTCATATCGAACATCCATTTTGGAAAGAGCACCAAGAATGGTTTGGAACTCTCAATCTTCCCGACGGAAGAAAAAATTTAAGACTCTGGGACGAGCACAGGCTTACAACCTGGTTTGAACCCTATATGCCTTCATTTGATTTTGCAGGTTCACACGAAGCTCTTGAAGTAATGACGGATAATGCCGTGTGGTGGCTTAAAGAAACAGGAATAGATGGTTTCCGCCACGATGCTGTAAAACATGTTCCGAATGAATTCTGGAGACGGCTTACTCAAAAAATAAAGAAAGAACTGGAAATTTCTCAAAAGAAAATTTACTACCAGATTGGAGAAACTTTCGGAAGTTATGAGTTGATCAGCTCTTATGTTAATAACGGGCAGCTTGATGCACAGTTTAATTTTAATCTTTATGATGCAGCAACTCCGGTTTTTACACAGGAGAATTCTTCTTTTGAAAATCTTGATAAGGAGATGCAAAAGACTTTTGCCGTTTACGGTGTTAACCATCTTATGGGGAATATTATTGACAGCCATGATAAAGTAAGATTTATGGCTTATGCCGATAACGATATTACCTTAGGCGATGCCAAGGCAGATGAGATGGGATGGGATAATCCCCCACAAGTTGATCATTCATCAAGTTATGAGAAACTGAAATTATATTTTACATACTTGCTTACAATTCCGGGTTTGCCCGTTATTTATTATGGAGATGAATTTGGAATGACAGGGGCCGGCGATCCGGATAACAGAAGAATGATGAAATTTGGCGGGCAGCTTTCTGAATTGGAGAAAAAAACTCTTGAGAATGTAAGCAAGATTGTAAATCTCCGTAATCAGCATTCAGCATTAAGGTATGGAGATTTCCAAACACTTTTTATAAGCAAAGATTGTTATGCATATCTCCGTTCTGATTTAAATGAAAGAATACTTGTTGTGATGAATAAAAGTATGAATGAAGAAAAATTGGAAATTGATTTGCCGGAAATTTATAATCTAAAAAGTGCTGTTGATTTAATAAATA
>CAYNUV010000363.1:0-3835 GCA_964400245.1 uncultured Ignavibacteriaceae bacterium | reverse complement strand
AACATACAGTACATAAAGAGACTAAATAATTGAAGAATACGTCAGTAGCTCAATTGGCTAGAGCAGCGGTCTCCAAAACCGCAGGTTGGGGGTTCGAGTCCCTCCTGACGTGCGGAATTAATTTAAATATTGGTTGTTCGGAATGAAAGAAAAAATTATTGGCTTTTTTGAAGATGTAGTTAAAGAAATGAAAAAAGTAACCTGGCCAACAAAGCAAGAGTTAAAAGAATCTACAACTGTTGTAATTGTTGTTTGTCTTGTTATCGCAACTTTTACTTATTTAATTGATTTATTAATCAGCAATGTTTTAAAAGGGATATTTTAGGTTTTTATGGTTACTGATTATAGATGGTATGTTGTTAGGACTTTCTCAGGTCATGAAAATAAAGTTAAAACACTTATTGAAGCCGAACTGAAAGACAGTGAAAAATTAAAAGACAAAATTCAGGAAATTCTTGTACCGACCGAAAAAGTATTTGAAGTTAAAGATGGTAAAAAGAAAAGTAAAACAAAAAATTTCTTCCCGGGTTATATTTTAATTAATGCAATTCTGAATGACCAGGTAAAAGAATTTATTCTCAATACCCAATCTGTAATGGGTTTTCTTGGCACCGGAAAAAATCCGAGTCCACTTCAGCCTGAAGAAGTTAAAAGGATTGTAGGCCGCATTATTCAGGATGAAACCGGTGAAAGAATGGAAACTATTTTCAGAAGTGGTGACCTTGTTAAAATAATTGATGGTCCTTTCAACAATTTTACCGGAACTATTCAGGAAGTAAATGAAGAAAAGATGAAAATAAAAGTTATGGTCTCAATATTTGGAAGAAAGACACCAGTTGAGATTGATTTTGTTCAAGCAGAATTAGAAAAATAAATTATATTATTAGGATAATTGTATGGCAAAGAAAATTGCAGGCTTTATAAAATTACAGATTCCGGGAGGTAAAGCAAATCCTTCACCACCAGTAGGACCGGCACTTGGTCAAAAAGGTGTTAACATAATGGAGTTTTGTAAACAGTTTAATGCAAGAACCAACGACAAAGAAGGTTTAATAATTCCCGTTGTTATTACTGTTTTTTCAGATAAGTCTTTTACTTTCATAACAAAAACTCCTCCGGCAGCAATATTATTAAAAAAATTGTCCAAGGTAGAGAAAGGTTCTCCTGAATCAAACAGGAACAAAGTAGGAAAAATTTCAAAAGCCCAGTTAAAGGAAATTGCTGAGTTAAAAATGCCTGACCTGAATGCTTTTGATATTGATCATGCAATAAGCATGATTGCGGGAACTGCGCGAAGTATGGGCCTAACCGTAGAAGATTAAAAGTAATTAAGGTATTTAAAAAATGAAAATTTCAAAAAGAACTAAAGCTGTTAAAGAAACAGTTGACTTAAATAAAGAATATTCAATTACTGATGCTGTAAATATTTTAAAGCAAAATTCCAGAGTTAAGTTTGTTGAGACTCTTGATTGCGCTATAAGATTAGGAGTTGATCCGAGACATGCAGATCAAATGATAAGAGGAACGGTGTCTTTACCATTTGGAACAGGAAAACAAGTAAAAGTTTTGGTTGTTACAAAAACATCTGCAAAAGAAGCTTTGGATGCAGGTGCTGACTTTGCAGGTTTTGAAGAATATTTAGAAAAAATAAAAGGCGGCTGGTCTGACATTGATGTTATAGTTGCAACACCAGATGTAATGGGTGATCTTGGTAAGCTTGGTAAAATTTTGGGTCCGAAAGGATTAATGCCTAATCCAAAAAGTGGAACAGTTACACAGGATGTTGCTAAAGCTGTTAAAGAAGTAAAAGCCGGTAAGATTGAATTCCGTGTTGAAAAAGCAGGCATAGTTCATACATCATTAGGAAAATTAAACTTTGATGCGGATAAATTAGTTGAAAATACCAAATCTTTTTTAAATACTATTATAAGATTAAAACCATCTTCAGCAAAAGGGCAATATGTTAAAAGTGTTTTCTTGTCCAGTACAATGGGCCCTGGTTTGAAGATTAATAAAGATGAATTAGCTGCTCATTGAGCAGAGAAAAAGAAATTACGCGCTCAAAAATGCTTCTACATGAACTGTTAATTAAACTTTTGGTACGGGAGAAAAATGAATAAGACCGAAAAAACAGATATCGTTTCTTCAGTAAAAGAAATGATCCGGAATTCTTCGGCTATTTATCTTACAGATTACTCCGGTATTAATGTCGAGGATATTAATAAGATACGGAGTGAGTTCCGTAAAGAGAATGTTAAATATAAAGTTATAAAAAATACTTTATTCAAAAGAGCTCTTGAGGAACTTGGCCAGTATGATAAATTAGCCGATCACCTGGTTGGAATGACAGGATATGCTTTTGCTTCTGATAATCCTGTAGCACCTGCCAGGATAATTAAAAAATATCATACTGAAACTAAAAGTGAAAGTAAAAAGCTTTCTTTAAAAGCCTGCTATATAGATCAACAGTTTTATGAAGGAAATAAACTGGATATGCTTGCATCTCTTCCTTCAAAAAACGAGTTGATAGCTGGTATTTTAGGCAGTCTCAAATCTCCGGCATCAGGTATTGTTGGAGCAATAAGTGCGGTTACAAGAAATCTTGTTAATGTAACAGACCAGATTGCTAAACAGAAAGCAGCTTAAAAAATTTTATAATTAAAATTAGGAGAATAAAAAAATGTCTGATAAAGTGACAGAAATTGTTGATAAAATTTCGGGGCTTAGCCTTATTGAAGCTTCAGAATTAACTAAAGCACTTGAAGAAAAATTTGGTGTAACTGCGGCAGCACCTGTAATGGTTGGTGGTGGTGCGGCTACGGTTTCAGGAGGAGGCGCACCGGTTGAAGAACAAACAGAATTTAATGTTATTCTGAAAACTACTGGCGATAAAAAAATTAATGTAATTAAAGTAGTTAGAGCTCATACAGGCTTAGGATTAAAAGAAGCTAAGGATCTTGTTGATGGTGCACCGAATACTGTTAAAGAAGCTGTTTCCAAAGAAGAAGCTGAAAAACTTAAAAAAGAATTTGAAGAGGCTGGAGCAACAGTCGAAATCAAATAATTCTCTAATTGATTTAAATTACATCCTTTTGTATGAAAAAGTGATAGGTTGAATAATTCTGCCCCTATCTCTTTTTGTATTGTTGAATCCGATTGTTTTAGTCCAAGTTTGTTAGAATTTGAAAAATATTGGAGGTATTAAATTGAATATTAATAATAAAAGTAACGGAAGAATTTCATTTGGTAAAATACCTGAAGTATTAAAGTCCCCTAATCTTCTTAGTATTCAGACTGATTCGTTTGAAGATTTTGTGCAGTTTAATATTCTTGCCGGTAAAAGAGAAAACAAAGGTTTACAGGCAGTCTTTAATTCCAACTTCCCGATTTTTGATAATAAGGAAAATTATAGACTGGATTTTATCGAATACAATATTGAAAGACCCCGTTACTCGGTTACTGAATGTTTGGAAAGAGGTTTAACTTATTCAACACCTCTTAAAGCAAAGTTACGTCTTTCTACTAAAGACCCTGAAACTGAAGATTTTGTTAATAGTGTTGAACAGGAAGTTTATCTTGGAAACCTTCCTTACATGACAGACAAAGGCACATTTATAATAAATGGTGCTGAAAGGGTTGTTGTATCTCAGTTGCATCGTTCACCGGGAGTTGCATTCGCGCAAACTTACCATCCAAACGGAACTCCGATATATTCAGCAAGAATAATTCCCTTACGTGGTTCCTGGGTTGAATTTGCTACGGACATAAACTATGTAATGTATGTATATATAGATAGAAGAAAGAAATTTCCTGCAACAATGTTGTTACGTGCTTT
>CAYNUV010000362.1:0-3862 GCA_964400245.1 uncultured Ignavibacteriaceae bacterium | reverse complement strand
AAAGTATCAGCCGAATAATTTTTTCCATCAACACCCGGCAAATTAAAACCGGGCATTGAAGAGTCAATCATTAAAGCAGGTATAGCCAATTGAATCTTCTCCTTTGCATTGTAAAACTTTAGTGAATAAATTGGATTATAAGGAATTTCAATATGTTATGCTTAATTTTATTTTAAAACTAATTTTAATTTTTCCTATGATTACTTCTGCACAAGACCTTGATTTTCTCAAAAGCCTTAATCAACAATATGAAAGCTACATTGAAAAATCAATTAACCACAGGAGGTTTAAACATTCCGATATTAAACTGCTCATAAACTCTTCAGAAAATAAAAATTTTTTCTCGGTTAATAAAGTTGGTGAATCGGCTGAGAAGAGAGAAATATATCTTTTAACCTGGGGAAACGGATCTGTAAAAGTTTTTTTATGGTCTCAAATGCATGGTGATGAACCGACAGCTACAATGGCTTTACTGGATATTTTTAATTTCCTTAAAGCCAATGATTCATTTAATGAATTCAGAAACCTGGTGAAAAATAAACTCACTCTTTACTTTATGCCGATGGTGAATCCTGATGGTGCCGAACTGTACCAGAGAAGAAATATTTTTGAAATAGATATTAATCGTGATGCCGTCCGTCAGCAAACTCCGGAAGGAAAACTTTTAATGGATATTTTTAACAACCTGAAAGCTGATTTTGGATTTAATCTTCACGATCAAAGTACAAGATATTCGGTTGGAAACAGTTCAAAACTGGCGACTTTATCTTTCCTTGCGCCGACAATAGATTACGAGAAAAGTGTTTCACCTGTAAGGGAAGATGCAATTAAATTGATTTCAAGAATTTATAAAAATATTTCGCATTTCATTCCCGGACATATTGCAAAATATTCTGATGAGTTTGAACCGCGCGCATTTGGAGATAACTTTCAAAAACTTGGAACGAGAACGATACTTGTGGAATCCGGCGGATATAAAAATGATACAGAAAAACAATTCATTCGCAGGATGAATTTTTTAACTCTGATATCTGCATTTAAAAATATTGCAGAAGAATCTTATAAAGATGAAGACCCGGCTGTTTATGATAACATTCCTTTTAATGAAAAGTTCATTATGGATCTTATCATAAGAAATCTTAAATATGGCAGTTCCGAACACGAATACACTATTGATTTAGGAATAAACAAAGAAGAAATAAACTTTAATGATGCTAAAGATTTTTACTATGAATCTGTTTTAGCAGATGTTGGTGATCTTTCAGTCTTTTACGGATATGAAGAATATGATTTAAAAGGAATGACTGTTAGTCCCGGCAAAACTTTGCCGCAATCATTTAATTCAATCTCAGAAATTGAAAAATTAGATTTTGTTGAACTCTACAAAAAAGGTTTTACCAACATTGTCTTAACGGAAAATGTCAATGTGGATTTTACAAAACTACCGGTTAATATATTTAATAAATTTCCGGAAGATGAACCCAAGGGAATTAAGCTTAGTGAAAAAGCAAATTTTATTATCCGGGAAAATGACCAGGTTAAATATGTTATCATAAATGGTTTTATGTTTAATATTAATGATTTAAGTTTTAAAGGTAATGGACTTGTCATAAAAAAATAATTAATTAGAATCTTTAAATATCTTTAACAGAGCTTATACGAATCTTTAATATGTTTTATCCAATAATTCTTGCAGTATTAGAAGAACAATCAAAATTATATTCATCCTTTGAAAAGGAAGCTCTGCCTCATATGGATGCACTTTATAATTTTGCTTTAAGAATGACGGGGAACAGAGATGATGCAAGTGATCTTCTCCAGGAAACTTACCTCCGTGCATTCCGGTTTTACGATAAATTTGAAACAGGAACTAATTGTAAAGCCTGGTTGTTCCGTATAATGAGGAATACATTCATTAATATTTACAGGAAAAAATCCAAAGAGCCCAGAAAATCTGATATTGATGAAATAGAAAAATTTTATGATAAGGTTAAATCATCAACAGATAGTTCACAATTTGAAAAAGAGATTTTTGATAATCTTCTTGATGATGAATTATCCGCAGCATTGTCTTCACTTCCTGAGGATTTCAGGACAGTTATAGTCCTTTGTGATATTGAAAATTTCAGTTATGAAGAAATTGCAGATTTTGTTGATTGCCCAATTGGAACTGTTAAATCAAGACTATTTCGCGCAAGGAAAATACTTTTTACTAAACTTTATCAATATGCAAATAAGCATGGGTATATTAAAACGGATTAATAAAAAAAGTGGAACAAGATAAATTAGAAAAATTACTGACTGCATATGTTGACGGAGAAATTCCAGATCCATCTCAGTTAAATGAGATTAAAAATCTTATTGATAAAGAACAAGATGTAAAATATGATTACGCTGTTCATCTTCGAATGAAATCAGTTGTGTCGGATAGATTAAAGATTCATCCAACTCCCGAAAGAGTATCAAAGAAAGTTATAAGAAAAATAAAACCTGTTAGTAAACCGGAATATGTAAAAAGTTTCATCCGGGATATATTCTCATCTAAACCATTGATTGCATATGGAACTACAGTAATAATTATCCTTGCGATTATCCTTATCATATTTAACCGCCCTACTCAAATTGAAGATTTTTCTGCAGAACAAAAAGGAAGTGATAATATGTTTGTGCAGGCAAAAATAAATTTTCAGAATATTCTTGAAGGAAAACTAAAACTGCAAATAGTTTCCGATAATCCTGAAGAGATTAAATCCTTCTTTTTAAAAGAGGGAGTGAAGTATGAAATAATTATTCCTGAGAATGATAAATGGAAACTTTTAGGTGGAGTTATTTCTGTTGACCGGGGAGAAAAGTTTGCTCATCATGTTTATACTGATGATGAGGGTAAATTAATTTATATTTTCCAAGCTAATGAAAACTATCTGGAAAGGAATAAAATTCTTAAATTATCAGAAGGATTGCTTGAATATCTTGCAAAAGGAAATTGTTATGATACTTATGAATCCGGTGTAGGCACCTTGATGACAAGAGCTGGAAAAAATATATTTGCTGTGGTCGCCAATATTTCATCTTATGAATTGAAAGATCAGTTCTGTAAATAATTCTAGTTGAAATAACTTATAAAAAATCATTTCAAAAACTTCTGTTTTCGAATCTAAATCTGGAAAAGACTTTAAATGACTTCAAATTATTCTTGATTATCCAGGCATTCTTCGATATATTAAGCAGACAGTATTTAACAAAAAAATTATTATGGCAAGAATAAAAAATGTTGAAGCTTTTTGCAGTTTCTGCAATGGGCTTAGAAAAATGGAATTAGCTGGTGATGTAACAGGTAATGAAAATAAGCGTTGGGCTAAATGTAAAAAATGTAAACACACAATGATTATTGACATGATTGAAGACGTTAAAGTAACAAAAATCTCCTTAGAAGGAATTGAGAATGGAGAATGTATAACCTATTCTCCTCAAAAATCTTTCGAGATAGGGCAGTCAATTTATCATACAAACTGGGACGATTTCGGAAAAGTTGTCAGTAAAGCTATATTATCAAACGGGCAAAAATCCATTTCAGTTGAGTTTCAGAAATCAGGGCACAAAAAATTGATCGAATCATTAATTCAACAAACAACATAAAGTGAGGTGTATTTAATTGGTAGGAATTTCAATCGGCGAAAATGAATCCATAGATAAAGCTCTAAGAAGATTCAAAAAAAAATACGAAAGATCAGGTGTTCTTAAAGAATTTAAAAAGAGAACTTTTTTTGTAAAACCTTCTGTTAAGAAAAGAATGGAAAAGTTGAAAGCCTTGAGAAGAGCACACCGTCAGGATATGATTGATGCAGGCCTCTTATAGAGGCTT
>CAYNUV010000361.1:0-3866 GCA_964400245.1 uncultured Ignavibacteriaceae bacterium | reverse complement strand
CCGCCGTGGTCTCCAACAAGCATCCACTTACCATCTTTTTTCATAAGTATATCTGTCCAACGGCCTTTTTCAGACACAGGAGTTCCATCAGCTTTTTCCCTGACTTGACTATAATGATAATGAACATAAGCGAAGTTGCCATTAACCCAAATCTTTTCAGGAGTGAGTATATGGTACTGCTCTTTACCTTTCTTAAACCAGTAATTCAATGCTTTGGTTGCGTCACTTTTTGTTGATGGTGCTTCATTATCATAAGACCATCCTAAATATGATTCATCAAAATATGATAGCATACCTGATGGATCAGATGACATTCCTGCTTCCCAATAAGTTTGAACTCCTTTCCAAACATCCTGCTGTTCAGCCGACCATTGTTGTGCAAAAGAAAAAGTGCTGATGAAAAAGAAAAGAAATAAACAAGGCAAAAGCCTGCTTAATTTTTGCATTGAGCCTCCTAAGAAATATGATTAAATTGGTTAATGACATTAAAATATGGGGAAAGAAAAATCAGTAAACAAATGTTAAATAAAAATTTTTTCTATTATACTTATTCATATCTTTTTTATCATTTTCAAGGGGACATGGTAAGTAAGCTGGGATACTTTAATTGTTGAGATTAAAAAGAAGGAATAATTTTAATCTTATGTTGCCGTAGTAAAATCATTTAATTATAAAAGACTCTGCTTGCTATTATAGGGTTTAATTATTAATCCTTTGTTGACTGATCGTCTATAAGCAAAGCACAAACAACAAAATCCTGCAGAGCCTTTTAAAAAGTATCAGTATCATTACAATCTTATCAAAGAGAAAAAAAGACTCTGCAAGCCATAATACGCTTTTGTTATTCGAGTCGGCATTGAGTGAAGTACAAACAACAAATTTAACTGCAGAGTCTGTTTTAAAAAAAGGAAAAGACTTTACGATGTTTCCTTACTAATCATATCCATATTTATCGCTTACTCTATTCATACTTTTCGTAACCAAACAAAACGCCGTAAAGTCTTTGGGTCAGAAGTTTCAGGTTTATCTTTCAAAAATGACCTTCACAATTTTCAGCGGATCGATCATCGTCACTCAGTAATTAATCATCAATACTTCATCATCTTCTCAACCATAACCAGTAAACAAAGCTAAGACAAAACCAACAGACCGGCAATCGAACAAATTGCCATTGTGTTGTCGAAGATCAACTACTCAAAGCAGGTTGTTAATTCAACATATTCTTTTAGCCGGGATTTTTTTATTTTGACCTGAGAAAACAATAATTTTTTGGATAATAATGTTTGAAAAGGAAATCCAGTATATAACCGATTTTAACCTGAACAAGATTAAAACATTAGGTTCATCTTTTACACTTAATAAGCTTTTTGAAGTTAATCTGCACCCTGCTTTAATTAAATATATTTCAGGAAGACTTGAATATCTTATATACCAGGATAGAATTGTTCTTCTTGAAAATTCATCGTTTGATTATTCCGGTGTGAAGATATCAGATTATTTTAGCTTTATTGCAGATGAGATGAAAAAAGATAAAAAGCTTACATACGATGAAGTGAAAATTTATATTGAGAATGGTGTTGTTTTTAATGCAAATTTTTGTGTTCAGCCTAAATCAACCCTCGTTAATTTAATATATAAAAATAGTGAAGATTCGAAAGTAGTCGGCGAGATTAAAGTTTATCTCAATTATATCTACTACTATGAATATTTGAGAGATATTCTCAATTCATTTTTTACAAAGAAGAAAATTATTAACCTGAACAGAACAGAATTCTTATCAATCATCGAGAAGATTGATGGTGAAATTCTTACTGCAAGGAGAGAAGAGATTATTTCTGATGCATTAAACTCAATAGCTGATTTTTATAATGATGGTGGCGTTAGCAAATCTTCAATTCATCCTTCTCTCGCAGAAGCATTTTTGAAAGATAAGAATCTCAACGAGGAGGTCGTCAGACTTCAAAAAGAAACTAAGAAGAGTAAAAGGAAAACAGAGATTGATGAGTTAAAGATAATTCTTTCAAAACATGAAGTAATTCCACAAGTAACTAAGCAAAAAGCAGAAGAGATTGAAATCGAAATAGAAAGTGAAACTAAAGCTGGACCAAAAGCAGAAGTCTTATCTGATTTTGAATTTGAAGAGGAAAAAAAACAAGATAAAATTGAAGATGTTGTTAAAGAAACCTTTGATGAAGAAACTGTAATTAAAAAAGGACCGAAAGAAAAGAGTAATAGCAAAACCGAAAGAATTTTAGTTATTGAAGAAGACGATGACAGAATAACACAGGAGCCAATTCTTGAAGAAGAGATTATTGAAAATGAAATAGAAGAAGAAGAAAATGAAATAGAAGAAATTATTGAAGAGGAAATTCCTCCTGCAAAAAAAAATAAGAAGGGGAAAGATATTTTCAGTTTTTTAAAAAAGAAAGAAATTGAAAAAATAGTGAGTGTAATTTTTAATGAAGATGGTGACGACTTTGCAAACACAATGGAAAAGATTTCCGACTGCAGCGATTATGAACAAGCTGCAGAGATTCTTAAATCTGTTTTCTTCACTTACAGGATAAACCCCTACACAAAAGAAGCTGTTGCTCTCACAAATGCTGTATCCAATTATTTCCACCAGGGAAAATAATGTTCATTGATTATGCTGAGATTGAAGTTCAGGCAGGCAAAGGGGGAAATGGTGCTGTGGCTTTCAGAAGAGAAAAATATGTCCCGAAAGGCGGACCTGCCGGAGGAAACGGCGGTAATGGCGGAAGCGTAATTATAAAAGCTTATCATAACCTTTCAACTCTTTTAGATTTCAGGTACAGGAAAAGTTATAATGCTGAAAAGGGAGATCCGGGCGGTTCATCTTTAAAAGATGGAAAGGATGGGAAGGATGTTTTTATAAAAGTTCCTGTTGGATGTATTATTAAAGATGCAGAGACGGGAAAGATAATAATTGATCTCGATGAAGATGGAAAAGAATTAATTGCAGTTAAAGGAGGTAAAGGAGGAAAAGGCAACAGCAACTTTGCTACACCTACAAAACAAACTCCCCGCTTTGCGGAAGATGGAAAACCGGGAGAGAGTAAAAAATTAATTCTCGAGTTAAAGCTTATTGCTGATATTGGTTTGGTTGGATTTCCTAATGCCGGCAAATCAACTTTAATCTCCAAAATATCTGCGGCAAAACCGAAGATTGCAGATTATCCTTTTACCACTCTTGAACCTAATCTTGGTATTGTGCGATATAAAGATTTTGACAGCTTTACTGTTGCAGATATTCCCGGGATTATTGAAGGTGCGCATGAAGGTAAAGGACTTGGCTTAAAGTTTTTACGACACATTGAAAGAACAAGAATACTTTTATTCCTGATTGATATTACTTCTGAAAATTATCAGGAAGAATACAACGTTCTGCTTAATGAACTTAAGAGCCACAGTAAAAAGCTTGCCGCAAAAACAAAAATTGTGTCTTTATCCAAAGCTGATCTTATAGAAGAGGATGAGTTAAAAAAGATTAAGAAGAAAAAAATTAAAAATGCGGATTCGCCCGTGTTTATTTTTTCTTCAGTTACGGGATACGGTTTGCAGGAGCTTGTAGATTATTTGTGGAAGGAATTGAAAAGGGAGACTTAAATGCAGGATAATTTTTGATACATATCTTTCATAATATATAGTTAAACTTAAGTAATATTAAAAATAAACTACCGAAAAAATAATTGAACTTAGAAATGCCAATTTTCAATGTTTTATGAAATTAAAAGCGATTCATTTTTTGTAAATAACTTCAAATCTGTCTATATTTCCCGCCAGAAATTTCTGGGCGGGGTAGCTCAGTAGGTTAGAGCAGTGGAATCATAATCCACGTGTCGGGG
>CAYNUV010000360.1:0-3874 GCA_964400245.1 uncultured Ignavibacteriaceae bacterium | reverse complement strand
AAGCTTCATTAACATAAAAAATTTAATCTTTATTTTCAATTCACTCTTACCAATACCATAAATCTCATTCATTCTCGGTTCCTTTCTATGATCTTTGATTGGTTCGCCTAACTAATAAAACAACGCAATAATTCGTCTATCATGCCAATATGGAATAATAGACGAAGTTTGAATACAATATTATTTGTTTCAGTCTTATTTATCAAATCTCGCAGACCTTTACCACATAAGTCCAGTTCATATTAACCCTCCTAAAAGTTATTTTATACTTGAGATAAAATATTTTGGGAAAAAAGAATTAATTTTTATTCCGTAAAAAAGGAAATGAGCTCAGAGTTTTCCTCTCCGCCGGATATTTTTATTATACCCATCCCGTTAGCCCACCAAATATTATAAACAGAAGTTGGTCGTATGATAGAAATTCTATAAGCAGAGAATGTTCCGGCAGGAACAGTAACCGTATCATCAATAGCTTCTAATTTAAAAGATACGCTCAACATCTACAACCCAGGTTTGTCCAACAACCGGATCCTTTGGAATAACAATTTACAGGATAATCCGGATAAGACATTTCCATACCGCATAGAATACCATCTTCGTAATAAGCTCCGTTATTATCAAATAACCAGTCATTATTAAGTATATAAACTAGCTGAGAATTTATTATGATGGAATCTGCTATCCATAGAGAATGATAGGATAATTTCCCTGAAAAAATTTGGCGGTATGTCCAGGCGTTACCAACTTTTAAAGGCAAAGGAATAAAATTATCACCAGGAAATGGATTGGTTAAGGAATTCTCCTCTTGACCATTCAGCAAGCTGAGAGATAATATGAGGATAAGGATAGAGAATTTCATTTAGTTTATTGGAATTCCCATTTCTCTGCTTCAAAAAGTTCTTGTAACCTGTAACAGGTCAGTCCAAGCTCCTTTGCAATTTTGGGTAAATTTCTGTTGGACAATTCGTGTTGAACTATGATTAATTTCTTTGTCTTAGCACAAGCAATTACAAAAGGGTCTGCTGATGGTTTGTCTGAATATAAATCAATCCAAGACGGATTTCTTTCTTGAAGTTCTCCAATAAGTTTGAATTCTTCAATTGTGGTCGGTTCAAGAAAAATTTTATCATGATGGTCTGCCCAATCAATAAGCCAATCATCACCTCGTTTAATTTCATTGTAAACTTCTCTAACTGAAATAATAATTTCATCATCACAGAGTTTGTTGAACTTTTCCCATACACCTTTAAAGACAATTGGGCTATAGTTCTTTTTTAAATCAAATAAGGCACTACTGTCAATTACATATTTATATGGGTCATTGAAAAGTCCTGCCATTACTTATTGATGCGTTCTATAATTTTCGGAAGGTGGTCAAGTTTTATTTCCAGATATTCTGAAATATCTCCATAAGTCAAGTGACCTTTTTCATATCCTTCCAACACTTTTGAAATGTATGGTTTGCCTTTTTCAATAACTGTCTTTAAATCTTGTGGTATTCCACCGCCTGTTCTTCCTTCTTCCAACATTTTTTGCTTTTGTTTTTGAAGGATGAGTTCTTTTCTATTTCGCAATTCCTTGTCCCAACCTTTCTTCTTTGAAAAGTAAAATGATTTCGAAGCAAGTTTTAAGTCAACAAGTTTTCTCAGAACAACTTCTTTGCTAACACTATAAAGCTTTGAAAGCTTCTCCAAATCTTTCTCACTCCACTCATGTAAACTTTGATTTTCAAAATCAATGTCTTTTTTGAAGAGATCTTCGGGAACTAAGAACGATGCTGTAAAGCGGTTGCAGAAATCTTCAATTGCCGCATAATCACCTTTAAGATTTTTACTCTCCTTATCCTTAAATACGCCACCGATATTAAAAAGAATATGACACACTTCATGAAACAAACTGAAAATTCTACCATTCTTTGCATCATCTGTATTTAATACTACAATAGGGAAATCGTCAGTCAATGAAAATGCTCTCGCTTCTTCAAAGGGCATTTGAAATTGAAAAACATAAATTCCAATTTTCTCAATATATTCTTTAAAGTGGTCAAATGAATTATCGGGCTTCCATTTTTTTTGTTCTTCAATGGTCAGTCCTAAAAATTCTCTAAAACGATTTGCTGCCGAAACAGGATCGTCTTTTATTGAAACCTTAAATTTCTTGTAAGCAAGGTCTGTTTCGTTGTCTTTGTTTAACTCTCTTACAAGGTTTTGCAGCCGTTTAGCTTTACGCAAAACAAGACGCATTTCGGTTGACAGATTGATAATTTCTGAGCTTGTCAAGTTGCGAAAATCTTTTTCAATGGGTGCTTCCTTTGGCGGTTCTGTCCTGAAAAAAACAGCAAGCGGTCTTTTGAATACTTTGTAAGCCAAGTTTTCAAGTTGAGTATATGTGGGTGAAGCTGTTCCTTTCTCCCAAGCATTAATTCTTTCGGGTTTCACATTCATCTTGTGGGCTATTTCGTCAATAGAATAACCTATTGAAGTCCTTGCCCAAACAAGAACAGAAGAAGAAATTTTTATTGGAAGTGTTGATGACATAATATTACTGCAATGATACGGAAATAGTTGGTAGAAAGTCTATCTACCAATATGAAAATAACATACAAAATTTGAATGCAATATTACTTGTTTCAGTCTATTTATCAAACCTCACCGAATTTTAATTAATAATTTTGTATTTACTTCTCATTTCCCTTCAAATACTTATCAAGAAAAGTTACAATAGCACCGTAACCTTTTATCTCATTCTCTTTTTTAACAAAGCCATGTCCTTCGTCAGGGAAAACAACATATTCCACAGGTACATTATTCCTTTTCATAGCATCAACTATTTCATCAGATTCTACTTTAAGAACACGCGGATCATTTGCACCCTGCAGAACCATAACAGGGTTTTTAATTTTTGCTGCATGAAAAAGAGGAGAAATATTATAGAGGCGAATTGAATCAGGAGAGAAAGGATTGCCAAGCTCTTTGTATAAAGCTTCCCTGAAAGATTCCCAGTATGGCGGAATAGATTTGAGAGTCCTAAGCCAGTTTGTTACACCAAAAATATCAACACCAACTTTAAATTCATCGGGATGAAATGTCATTGCAGCCATAGTCATATAACCGCCGTAAGAACCGCCGATAATTCCTATCTTTTCTGAGTCTATGTAATCCAACGTTTGTAAATATTTTTTACCATAGATGCAATCCATTAAATCTTTTTCACCATGATTAAGGTCATCCATTTTGTAAAAAGATTTTCCATAACCGCTGCTGCCTCTGTTATTAACTGCAAGAATTGCATAACCATGATTTACCAAAAATTGTATGAGGGCAAAATATCCAACTCTTGTTTGTCCGCCGGGACCGCCATGAACCCAGATTAAAGCAGGTACTTTATTATCTTCAGATGCATTCAAAGGTTTATACCAGATAGCCGGGATTTCAAGATCATCGAACGATTTAAACCGGACTACCTCTGCCGAAACAAGATCATCAGCATTTATATCAGGGTTAAGTGTATTGGTAAGTTTTTTTAATTCTTTAGAATCAAAATTATAAACATAAATATTGCTTGTAGCTTTTGAAGTCCCGACTGTAAGTCTCATCAGCTTTTCATTTGGTGAAATAGAAACTGCTGTTATGTCTCCATCCGGTATATCTGGAAAACTCACATCTTCGCCGGTCTGGTTGCGGATAATCTTTAAATTGTTTTTCCCATCTGCATTGGTAGCAATAACTTTATACTTTTCATGTTCAGAATCGTAACTATACATTACATCCCAGTTGGTTTCAAATACTGTTTTACTTTCACCGGTTGCAAGGTCATAACGCACGAGATATTGAAACTCTTTATTTGCATCCGTTATATAAAAAAGAGATTTGTT
>CAYNUV010000359.1:0-3903 GCA_964400245.1 uncultured Ignavibacteriaceae bacterium | reverse complement strand
GAACTCTGAAATTTTTGTTGAATCATTTATTAATAAAAATTCTATTCCGCACATTTCAGCAAAGTCTTCAAGATATTCAGATGTTAAAGCCTGGCTGAAACCTGTATGATGCGCGCCGCCGGCAAGTATCCAGGCATGAGCAGAAATTTCTAAGCTTGGTTTTGGAACCCACAAAACTCTTGCAACAGGTAATTTGGGAAGAGGCTTATCCGATTTAACTGCGGTTACTTCATTCACAATCATCCGGAACCTGTTTCCCATATCTATAATGGTTGCATTAACAGCATCACCAGCAGGAGTATCAAAAACCAAACGAGGAGGATCATCTTTGCCTCCGATTGATAAAGGATGAATTTCAAGCTTAGGTTTTCCTTCTGAAATTGATTCACAAATTTCAAGCATATGCGCACCAAGCACTTTATTCTGTTTAGGATTAAAATGATACGTATAATCTTCCATAAAAGATGTACCGCCGTTTAATCCAGTTGCCATAACTTTCATTGCCCGGACAAGCGCAGAAGTTTTCCAATCACCTTCGGCACCAAAGCCGTAGCCACCTGCCATTAATCTTTGTACAGATAGTCCGGGTAATTGAGTGAGTCCATTTAAATCTTCAAATGTTGTTGTAAATCCTATAAAGTTCCCTTCTTTAAGAAAACTTCTTAATCCAATTTCAATTTTTGCTGCTTCAATTAAAGATTGATGTTTTTCACCATTCTTCTTAAGAAAAGGAACGACATTATATTTATCTAAGTATTCATCAATCAATTTGTTTATTTGAGAATTGGTTGAAGCATTTACATATTTCACAAGTTCACCAACTCCATAACCATTCACGGAATAACCAAACTTCATTTGTGCTTCAACTTTATCACCTTCTGTCACAGCAACTTCTCTCATATTATCACCGAAGCGTGCAATCTTTCCTCCTTGTGCATCAAGTTTAGCGCAAGCTGCTCTTGCCCAGATATTTAATTTTTCCTGTACTGTTTCATCCTGCCAATGACCGACAATTACTTTACGCGGTTTGTTCATCCTTGTACAAATGAATCCGAATTCCCGGTCTCCATGGGCTGATTGATTTAGATTCATAAACTCCATATCAATAGTATCCCACGGAATATCTCTGTTAAATTGAGTATGTAAATGAACAAAATGTTTTTGAAAAACTTTTAAACCTGCAATCCACATTTTAGCGGGAGAAAATGTGTGCATCCATGTAATCAATCCAATGCAGTTCGGAGAATTATTAGCTTCAAGGCAAATTTTGTAAATAGCATCAGGTGTTGTTATAACAGGTTTGAAAATAATTTTAACCGGGATTTTTTTTGAACCGGATAATCCTTTCACGATTTCCTGTGAATGTTTCGTTACTTTCTTTAAAGTTTCTTCTCCATAAAGATGCTGGCTTCCTGTAATGAACCAGGCTTCATATTTTTTTAAATCTATCATTTTTTATCACCAGCCTTTTCTTGTCCATAATAAGAATCGGGACCATGCTTACGCATATAATGTTTTTTAATAATATAATCAGGCAAAATTTTTAAATCAGGATTAAGCTGCAAACTTGAAAAAGCCATCCTTGCAACTCTTTCCAGGATAAGATTATTTCTCACAGATTCTGCAGGCGAATTGCCCCACGTAAAAGGTGCATGACCAGCCAGAAGAACTCCAGGAGTTGCGACCGTATCTAAGTCTTTAAATCTTTCAATAATTATTTTGCCTGTGTTTAACTCGTAATTCTCTTCAACTTCTTTTTCAGTTAAGAAGCGGGTTACAGGAACAGCTCCATAAAAATGATCTGCATGCGTGGTTCCGAAACAAGGAATTTCTTTACAAGCCTGAGCGAATATTGTTGCAAACTCACTATGAGTATGCGAAATCCCTCCGATGTTTTTGAAAGCTTTATAAAGTTCAATGTGGGTTGGTGTATCTGAAGATGGTCTTAGTTTTCCTTCAACAACTTTTCCATTTAAATCAACAACAACCATATCCTCAATTTTCAACTTATCATATTCAACACCGCTCGGTTTGATTACAATAAGATTTTGTTCACGGTCTATCCCGCTAACGTTACCCCAGGTTAGTGTAACCAGATTATATTTTACTAAATCCAGGTTGGCTTGTAAAACTTTTTCTTTTAGTTTTTTGAGCATAAATTCTTCCTATTTATTAGCTGCCTAAATATTGAACACCTCATTCTCTATTTAGAAATGCATAGACAAGATTGTCTGTGCTACAATCTCTCCATACGAACTTTATCTCTGATATCCAGCAAATCTTTCATTACATTATACATATTATCATTATTATTTCTTGTTCCGAAATTATCATGTAATTGTTTATATATAGCATAAAGTTTTTTGTATATCAAATGATTTTCCGGAACAGGTTCATAAACTTTATTTGTACCCGTCATAACTTTCTGAGCATCCTCTGCATTATCAAATCCACTTGCTTCTTTGCCCGCTGAAACAGCTCCGAATATTGCAGCACCTAATGCAGGAGTTTGTTCACTCCTTGAAATTTTCATTGGGCGTCCGGTAACATCAGCATAGATTTGCATGAATAACGGACTTTTAATAGCAAGACCACCGCAATTAATTACTTCTTTAATCGGAACTCCATTCTCTTCAATTCTATCAATAATAGCAAGCGCACCAAAAGCAGTTGCTTCAATCAATGAACGGTAAATTTCGTGAGGTTGTGTGTGGAGAGTCTGTCCGATAAGTAAACCTGTTAAACGAACATCAACTAAGATAGTTCGATTGCCGTTGTTCCAATCGAGAGCCATTAAACCGGTTTCTCCAGGTTTAAGTAATGAAGCTTCTCTTTCCAAATTCAAAAACTTTTCATCCTGCGTTTTACCATATTTTTCAGGAACAAGATTATTAATGAACCAAAGAAAAATATCTCCTACTGCAGATTGCCCTGCTTCAATTCCAAAATATCCTTTCATAACAGATTCATTAACAATTCCGCAGACTCCGGGAATATCGGCAAGCTTTTTATTATTAGGAGAGATCATTATATCGCAAGTACTGGTTCCCAGAATTTTTACAATTGTACCCGTTTTTATTCCTGCACCAACTGCACCCATGTGCGCATCAAAAGCTCCAACTGCAATTGAAAGTTTTGTTGAGAGTCCTAATTTGTCTGCCCATTCTTTTGAAAGATAACCTGCTCTTTCTTCAGATGAATAAGCTTTACAATTAATTCTTTTTCTTAAATCGCTCATGCCGGGAGAAAGTTTTTCAAGAAACCTGGATTCAGGTAAACCTCCCCATTGTTTGCTATACATTGCCTTATGCCCGGCAGCGCAAATACTTCTCTTAATATTTTCAGGTTTTGTATTACCAACTAAAACTGCAGGAATCCAATCACATATTTCTACAAAGCTGTAAGCAGAATTAAATACTTCAACATCTTCTTTTCTGCAATGAAGAATTTTACTCCAGAACCATTCGGATGAATACACTCCGCCAATTTTTGATAAATATTCCGGATGCTCTTTTGCAGCTAATTCAGTTATTTGATGTGCTTCGGCATAACTTGTATGATCTTTCCAAAGCCATACCATTGCTGCAGGATTGCTTTTGAATTTTTCATGAAAACAGAGTGGCGAACCTTCAGCATCAACAGGCATTGGGCTGCTTCCTGTAGTATCAACTCCAATTCCGATTATATTTTCAGCAGAAAAATTTTTATCTGAGAATTTAGCTTTTTTAATTGCTTCTTTTATGGTTACTTCAATTCCAAGCAGGTAATCAGCAGGATTCTGGCGTGCTAAGTTAGGATCTCTGTGATCAACGATTACACCTGATTCTCCGGAAGGATAGTTAAATACATGAGTTGAAAGTTCATTGCCGTTCTTAATATCTACTATTAAAGAACGGCAAGAAT
>CAYNUV010000358.1:0-3910 GCA_964400245.1 uncultured Ignavibacteriaceae bacterium | reverse complement strand
TATCAAAAGATTTTCTCTTAACAGCAAATCTAATACGATGCAACATAAACCAAGCGGTCTTTTGAGTGACGTTAATATCTCTACTCAATTGCAAAGAAGAAATTCCTTTCTTATGAGCAGTGAGTATATGAACAGCCATAAACCACTTTTGCAAAGACAAAGCGGAATCTTCAAATATAGTTCCGACCTTTACAGTAAATTGTTTCCTGCAATCAGCACAAGTAAGAATCTTACCTTTTCTGATTTTATAAATCTTCCTGTCACTCTTACAATGAGGGCAAATAGGTTTATCATTCCAACGGGCTTGAATCAAGAAATCAATACAAGATTCTTCAGTTGGAAATCTTTGCAAGAAATCTATAATACCTTTGAATTTTGGCTGTTCCATAAGATAACCTTTATAAATAAATTAGCGACAGGTCAAAGATATGAAAATATCTTGTGTGTGTCAAGTATATAGTTACCTAAAAAAATACCCTTACCAGGATATGATAAGGGTATAATTAAAAAAACTAATACTAATTCACGAACGCTAAAATCAGTTTTTAAAAGCGCTCATCCACAGAAGTATTATTATAGTACCATTGAACTTCAACCCAGGCAGGTACACCCGGTACGCCACCGCCAAAACTAACTATTTTAAGTTTGGAGTAATGACCGTCATGATCATAAAGAAATACATAATTAGTTTCTCTGTCATCAATGTTATTTGTCCATGTGCCCGTATTACTTAAGGGTGAATCAATACCGTCAAAAAGATCATTAGTGCCACCAACTTTGAAATCTGTCTCACGGATTAGTCCTGTAAAAAGATCAGCGCTTTGAACAAGGAATCCCTGTCCTCCGGTTCCTGGAGTAGAATAATAAATATCCACAAGGTTTGCATCAGGAGAAGAAACTCCATGAGCCACTCCGGTGGAAAGATCCAATCCGCTCGGTTCCGAAGCAGTGGTTCCTGTTGTTTCATAAATCCTTACAGGTCCAAATAATGTTTTTAAAATATTCGTTACAAGTAAGACATTAGTAACGACACGCAACTCGTCACGAGTAACACTGATTGAAAAGGTTGTATCACTGTAATCCTGTAACTTTAAAGTTACACTATGTACTCCTTCATCAACATCTAAAACAGTATCCGGGGTTGTTTGTGATGTGTTTACTCCATCCAGCCAGATTTGTGCTCCTGCCGGATTTGATGTTAAATAAATACTGCCTGTAGGAGTTGGATTTATCGGGTCATCAGTTGAATCGCAGGAAGTAAATATCATCGCCGTAATCGGTATAACAAGTAGCAGAATTAGTTTTTTCATATTTGGTTTCCTTTATTGTTTGTTCAAGTTAAATGAAAATTTTGAGCCGTCAAGATCCATATTAAAAATACCGGAATAGTTTTTACCATCTTCAGATAACTTCCCATTGTACTTTCCCTGGTAGCGGCTATGAAGCTGGTCAGTCATTGACATGTTCATTGTAGCTGGACTAAAAGTTCCTTTTACATCCTGGTTAATTACATCCCTGTAACTGATGGAAATTTTCCCGGCGAAACTGCTGTCAGTTTGTTCGGTTATTATAAGTACAGTTGATCTTTTATCAAAAGTACCTGTCCATTTTCCTGTTATGTCGGCTATAGTTATTTTTGTTTCTTTCACCATAGGTTCACTACCGGCGGATGTAGAATCAGTTGTTACACCCTCAGTTTTACCCTCGTCCTGAGGTTTTTCTGCTTTCTTTTCGCAACCGAGATAAACCATTGATGTAAGTATAACCAATACAGCAAAGAACTGTTTAAGTGATGTGTATTTTCTCATTTGTATCCTTTATATTTTTATAATTATTATACAGCGTTATGTGAAATTACCGGCACTATTAGTTAAGTTCACCGTTCTCAGCAGCTTCTTTGAGTTTTTCATTTGCAAAGACAGCAATCTCAACTCGCCTGTTCATACGTTTTCCTTCATCAGTATCATTTGAAGCAACAGGTTCGTTTTCACCGAGTCCTACAATTGAAAATCTTGAAGATGTAACTCCTTGCAGTTTAGAATAATCCGAAACTGTTTTTGCTCTTCTTTCGGATAATGATTGATTGTACTCCTCTGTACCATCAAAATCAGTATGCCCTGTTACCAGGATATTTGTATCCGGATATTTGTTAAGAATGGCAGCAAGTTTATTGATATTTGTTTTGGCTTGTGGTTCAAGCGTTGAAGAATTGGTTGCAAATAAGATTCCTGAATCGAAAGTAATTTTTATACCTTCGCCAACTCTTTCTATTCTTGCACCTTCAATATCATTCTCCATCTCTTCGGCTTGATTATCCATATAATTCCCAATCAAAGCTCCTGCGGTACCCCCAACAGCTGCACCTATTATTGCGCCCAGCACTGTGTTACCTTCATAATGCCCAATTACTCCGCCAACCACACCACCGCCAACACCGCCTATAACTCCTCCTTTAACAGTATTGCTTGCGCCGCAGCCATAAATAAAAACTAACACTGCTAATGTTGAAATTAAAATAATACCTTTTATTTTTTTCATTTTGTTTCTCCAATAATTATTTAGAACGTTTCTAATTTTTACCATATTCTTATACACACAATTATTTTCTCTTATTCAAAGAAATATCTAATTCCCAGCCCGGCATCAATTCCCAACCCGGCAAGTGGGGTAATCTGAAACACCGGTACTAACTCAACAAATACATCTATCGGAGTTGAACGCGGAAACCACGCTATACCAAATACACCTCTTACGCCAAATGAACCCTCATAATTTCCGCCGCTGTTATACCTGCCTCCGATTCCGTAATAGAGAGGAAATTTTTCGGTTGAATTAATTGCATTAAATGAATGCCAGAGATAATCCATATGAAGATGTATGCGGCTGCGTCCGTCGTAATTGCCTTGGTGTGAGATACGGTCTCCGCCTACAGACACACCAAGACCAAAATCAAAAGCATTCTCCTTTGAAGTCCAGAGTTTTGCGCTCAGCCCGGTTGGTTCTCCTAAAATAAATCCGAGCCCAAATCCGTGGTCTTGCGCTGCAATTGGTTTTACCAGGATCATCATCATACCCAATACCATACCCAACAAAAAATTCTTTTGCATTCTATAATCCTTCATGATTTTCAATATTTATTTCAGACTTATACTGATCATTCCTGAATCAGTATTTTGTGTTTTGCAACAACGAATACGCAGGCAATTGTTGTATTGTTTTACTGAAGATACTTTAACATTATAAATCCCCTTTATTAATGCCATTAACCTTAAATGATCCGGTGCTTATATCTGCTACTGTACTTACTATATCTTTATCTGTTCCGCTTAGATTCATACAGGAAGTTCTATTTTAATTTTTGTTCCGTTTTCTGTAAGGATTTTAATATTACCATTAAGCTGGCTAACCATTAAATTTACAAGATGAAATCCTAAACTTTTGATTTTAGTTATATCAAAATCTTTTTGTAAACCAACGCCGTTATCTTCAACTACCAAAACTATTTGGGAATTTACTTTTTTCAATTCTATATTTATCGTTCCTTTATGAGCGTCAGGATATGCATATTTAATAGCATTAGATAATAGCTCGACAAGAATCATTCCTATGGTAGCAGCATTTTTAGTGGGAACTGTAATCTCTTCGATTTGTTTATTGATCGTAATATTTTTCGTAAAGCTAAGCATCGATTCAATTACTTTAATGCAATATGTTTTAAGCTGAACTTCATAAAAAGAATCGGTTTCATGCAGCAATGAATATAAATCAGAAATTGATTTTACTCTGAAGTTTAATTCTTCAAGGATATTTTTTGTTTCTTCAGAATTACTTTCACTTTCTCTGAAATGAATCAAGCTTGTTATAATACTAAAACTGTTTTTTGTCCGATGCTGTAATTCTTTAAGTAAAG
>CAYNUV010000357.1:0-3915 GCA_964400245.1 uncultured Ignavibacteriaceae bacterium | reverse complement strand
TATCTTGATGAAATTATACGGGATATGAAGCTTAACTACGTTGATGAGGTTAATAAAGACAAGACGGAAAACAAGAAACAGGAAGAGACTGAAGAAGAGAAAAAAGAAGAAAGTAAATCGTAAGAATATGGCTAAATCCGCAAAGAGAAAAAAGATAATCGGGGTAATTGCAAACACTACGAAGCAGAATGTTTTTTCTGTCGTCTCCGACCTGATAAGGATGATTAAAGCTAACGAGTTTGATTTTTTATTGAGCAATGACATCCGGGCTAATAAAAAGCTGTTAACAGAAAAGGTTGATGAAAATAAATTCCTTGATGCAGATAAGCTTTCGCAGAGAAGCGATGTAATTATTTCTATCGGCGGGGATGGAACAATGCTTGCTTCAGCGTATTATGCACAGTTTTATAATAAGCCGGTATTTGGCGTTAATCTCGGCAAGCTTGGGTTTTTAGTTGATGCAAATGTTGATCAGCTTGAAACATTGATTGAAGAACTGAAAAGTGAAAAGTATTCGATTGATGAACGTATGGTTATTGAAGGTGAATGTATCGGGCATAAAGTGGAAAAACTTTATGCGATAAACGATATTGTGATTGATAAAGGAGGCTGGCCTAAAATGATTGAACTTACAATTACAGTTGATGGTGAATATGTTACAACTTTTGCAGCTGACGGATTAATTATTGCAACTCCAACAGGTTCAACGGGTTATTCAATTTCTGTTGGAGGACCTATTGTAAGTCCCAAGACAGATGTAATAACTCTTTCTCCGGTTTCACCCCACAGTTTATCAATAAGGCCGCTTGTTCTTCCAAGCACTCAGGAAATTGTAATCAAGGCGGAATCATTTCATAAAGAAGTGCATGTTAACTGCGACGGGCAGAGGGTATTTTCTTTTCCGCCACCGCTGGAAGTAAAAATTACAAAAAGCAAAAGACCACTTAAACTTGTTCACACATCTTTCACAAGCTACTTTGAAACATTGAGGAATAAGCTACTTTGGGGAATTGATTTAAGGAAGAATCTAAATGATAAGGAGTAGTATGTGAAATATTTTTTGCTGTGGATAATGCTGGTTCCGAGTAATGTACTTTCCCAGGATATAAATAAAATAATACTTGATAGCAATTCCGAACCGATGCTTATTGGTTATTGTACACGTGAAGCATTTAGTGATTCTATCTTTGCCTCCTGGTTTAATCCGGAATATGAAAGCTATTATCCTGATTCATCAACTGTAGAATTGTTAAAAGAAAAAATGGATGATATTGAAATTACTTTAGTAATAGGAACCTG
The DNA here is from genome assembly GCA_964400245.1 of uncultured Ignavibacteriaceae bacterium. Classification (GTDB taxonomy): domain Bacteria; phylum Bacteroidota; class Ignavibacteria; order Ignavibacteriales; family Ignavibacteriaceae; genus RBG-16-34-14. The sequence continues at coordinate 2,616 of CAYNUV010000357.1, read as the reverse complement.
GTGTGATGACAGCAAAATGCATGTTCCTCATCTTTATAAAATTCTTGATATGATTAATTATCCAACAGAAGAAATAACTCTCATTGCTGTGAATGAAGATAAAAAAACAGAAGGAGACGAGATTGAAGGGTTGGCGATTGAATTTGTTCCCGCAATTATTTTCTATAAAAATAATTCTGAGCTGGGAAGAATTGTTGAAGCACCAAATCAAAGTATTGAAGAGGATATGTTGGGGATAGTAACACAGTAGAATATTACTCGTAAATCTTACTTTTTAATGTTAAAAATCACTTAAAGTATAATTTAAAGATGGTATGTTACTTGTGATTATCCACATAACCATTAATTGTTTATTTGCTGGGGTTACAAAATGAGAAAAATTAAATATTCCCTTTTCACCTTCTTGTTGTTCTTTAGCAGTTCGATATTAGCTCAGGAAAAAGCCAGTCTCGATTTCTATCCATTGGAAGTTGGAGATTTTATTGAATATAAAGCTTCATCAATCGATATTGGGGTACAAACAATTTACAGAGAGGTTATATCTGATACTGTCTTATCAAATGGAATGAATTACAAAATTGTAAAACTTTGTGGGTGTAATAGTAGGTTTGATTTAGAACCAACATATACTTTTGAACGAAAGGATGAAGAAGGGAAAATCTATATTTACTATAACAATGAAGATATTCTTTTATATAATTTTAATTTGGAATCCGGTACAATTTATACATCCCCATATGAAAATTTAAATTGGCAAATTGTTATTATTGATAAAGAAACAATAAGTATGATTTTAATTGATGAAAAAGAAAATTGGATTCGACAAGTCGACTTTAATAAAGAAATAGGACCGATTAATTTTTATAACTTACCAATAGATATCTATACGGTTGATTTAGGTTATTGGGCTTCGATAATAAATGGCGAACGAAAAGGGAAATTATTTTCAATTAAAGATTCTTTTCTCTCAGACAAATATTATCCATTAAATACAGGAGATATTTTTGTTTATATTGATTGTAGATGGTTTATTGGTGAACCAATGCCTTGTGGTTATATAATTAAACGAGTTTTAGAGGATACAGTTTTAAATGATGGTTACAGTTATAAAAAAATAAAATACGAACTAACAGACTTACCAGATTTATATCCTGATTATGCTTATGAAAGAAAAGATAAGGATGGGAATATATATGAAAGCAATGGATTAAAAACCGGATTAAAATTAAAGTCAACATTTTGTCTTGGAGATACTTTTTATAGTAATATTTTTTACGAAAATTATAATGAACCTTGGTATGTTTGGCAAAAATCTGCTTCGGATTCGGCTGGTTTTGTTGATTACCAAATGGTAACCGGAAATCAAAGCGGAGAAGTTTGGTTATTTAATAAATTGGGTGTTTTGGGATATGGTTCAAATACACTTGAACGTGGTGGTGAATTACTTGGAGCAATAATCAATGGTGAACTTTGGGGAGATACATCAACAGTTACTACCGGTGTAGATGAGAATAATATAATTAATAACTATGGTTTATCTCAAAACTATCCAAATCCTTTCAACCCAACTACACAAATAAACTATTCTCTTCAAGAAAGCAATTTTGTTAATCTAAAAGTTTACAACTCAATTGGAGAGTTAGTCTCAACTTTAATTAATGAAGAAAAACCCGCAGGGAGTTATTCCGTTTCGTTTAATGCTTCAGGCTTACCAAGCGGAGTGTATTTTTACAGGATTACTTCGGGCAGTTTTAATCAGACAAGAAAAATGATCCTTCTTCGCTAAAGCTACGCAGGACAAGTTCCTGCTTCGCTAAGGAGTTTTATTGAAATGATGTAGAGACGCCCCGATGGGGCGTCTTTTAAGCACAAAGTTAGATATTTAATTATTGTTATTGATGGGACATTGTTTAATAAAAAAGACGCCTCAGCGAGGCGTCTCTACAAAACCATGTCACACTGAACGAAATCGAAGTGTGACATTGAAAAACCTTGTCAGTCTTCGACAGGCTCAGACTGACAAATCAAAACAAGGTTTCTAATTCTCTACTTCTTCCAACTGCAAAACAGGTAATTCAATCTGGGTAAAATCCATAACTTTTAATTTTGACTTACCATTGCTATTACCGTTTTTACCATTTGTTCCATTCTTTTTAACAGCAGCAATTTTCTTTTCAGTCTCAGGTTTAGGAGGATTTAGCTTATCCTTATAATTTTTATAAGCATAAGATTTATGCTGATAGTTCCTGAGAACAATCCTGTCCTCATCATAATGGAGAACATAATTTGGAAGGATTGGAATCTTTCCGCCGCCGCCGGGTGCATCAATTACAAAATGTGGAATTGCTAAACCGCTTGTATGTCCGCGCAGATTTTCAATTATGTTCAAACCTGTTTCAATTGAAGTACGGAAATGGTTTGCACCTTTGGTTTCATCTGCCATATACATGTAATACGGACGAACTCTCATCTTCAATAACTTCTGCATAAGTTCTTTTACAATTGCAGGATCATCATTTACTCCCTTCATCAGAACCATTTGGTTACCAACAGGGCATCCGGCATTTGCAAGCATCTCACAGGCCTTGGTGCTTTCAGGAGTTATTTCCCATGGAT
>CAYNUV010000356.1:0-3923 GCA_964400245.1 uncultured Ignavibacteriaceae bacterium | reverse complement strand
ACATAAGATAATCTGCACCAAGTTTTCTTATTCTTCCTTTAGCTCCTCTTAAACGTTCTCTTATAAGATCGAATTCATCGCCCTTTGTTTCCTGGAATGTGATAAGATAATTTTTGCCAAGAATAAAACTTAAATGCTCAATTGATATTTTTCTGTTTTTATTATTATAATAAAGACTCTTGGAAATAAGAAAAAGATAAGTTTCATTCTCTTCAATCTTTGGAGAATGTGCAACGTTAAGAACATCTTCTATTGTAAGAGAATTAATGTTAAACATTTCCCCGATATTCTCTAATTGATTAACTTCATGAAGCCCGCAGATATTTATCCACAAAATTTTGTCATTGCTTAAAAGATTTTTCAGGTCATCAACTTTTTCAATTTTCTTTTCAATGATAGAATTCTGATTATATTGAAAAATATCAATGCTTATTTCTTTAACCTTTTGTTCGCCGGTAAATATAAGTGAACCGGGAGACATACCTCGTTTTTTTATAACACTATTTAAATGGGACATAACACCCTCCGGATAATTTTTCTTAATGGATATGGTAATATAGCGAAGCATTCTTAGATGATAAATATGGGAATTGGGAGAAGTGAAAAAAGGATTATTCAGTATTTGTCAAAGTGATCCGAACTTTACCTGTAAAATTATTGAAGCTGAGAATAAGAACTTCTGGTTGATAGCCTTCAATCTTGAATGTACCGGTTGTATTATTATCAAAAACCTGTGAGTAGACAATATTATTCTGGTTAGCACGGATTTTAACTTCAACAAAACCGGATGAATGATCATTTATCACTGAAAATATTGAAGATCTGTTTGTATTAAGAAAAGTATTATCAATAAGTGTCGCTGTTTTTTTGTCAGCATTAATTGAAAAAATAAAAGAGTTGCTTGTTCTTGTTAAAACCGGTTCATTAATGTTTCCTTCACTACTGGGAGGAACAATTTCCTGCCGGCAGGAATAAAATATTACAAGCGGGAGAAACAGTATCAGTAGTTTAGATTTCATCTATAAAAAATTATTAATCAATCAACACTCATTATTCCATCACTCCAATATTCCATCACTCCCCTATTCTATTATTCCATTACCTTCCTGATTCGTTCATTAAAAAAATCAAAATCCTTTGCTTCAGAAATAAATTCCTGCTTTACACCTTTTTCATCAAAAATTATTGTTACAGGAATTGCACCATTCCAATCAGGATTTAATACATTTATTATTTGTTCACTTCTTTTTCCATCGGCAATAACAACCGGAAAATCTGCAGATTGTTCTGATAAAAAAGGTTTTACTTTTGTTTCTATTTCTGAAGCCAGGTTAACAGAAATGCTCAGGAATTCAAAACCTGAATCTTTATGTTTATTATTAATCTTTACAAGATCAGGAAATTCCGCCACACAAGGTTCGCACCATGTAGCCCACACATTTACAAATAATATTCTGCCATTCCTGTTTTTAATTTTATCTTGTAACCAGACCTCATCAATAACAGGAATTCGCTGAGAAAAAGTTGTATAACCTTCATCTTTTGTTTTCTCTTTTTCTTCAGCATTTTTTGTACAGCTATTAAGAACCATCAATAAGAATAAAAGAGAAAATATTAATTTCATTTTATATGCGTTTAATAGAACAGCCAAAAGCTTTGGTTTGGGTAACTGTAACTTTTTTACCTGCAAGTATTTCGTTCAGTGCATTTGCCAGATCTTTAATTTCAACATCACTTTCTTCGCGTGAATTATCTATTCTTCCATGATAAAGAATCTCATAAGTTTTAGAATTCAATACATACGCTTCAGGAGTAAAGCTTGCCTCAAACATATCTGCAATAACATTTTTTTCATCTTTCAAAACAGGGAATATAAAACCATTCTTTTCTGCGTGAGATTTACATTCACTTAAGTTTTCCTGCTTGTTAGAGTTAATCCCCAGGATAGTAATGTTTTTATCATGATACTGATTATACAGTTCAACCATTCTTGTGTTATAAGCATTTGATACCGGACATTGTGTTGCAATAAAAATAATCAGGATTGCTTTAGAATTTTTGTAATCAGAAAGTGAATGTTCTTTCTTATTAATGTCTGTTAAAGTAAAATCATTAATTTTGATTACAGTAAGAGATTTAGGATTTTCATTTGTTTTACTATTGGTTAATGCTAAAACTGCAATAACAGATAAGGGGAGAACAAAAAGCAAGATAATTAAGGTCTTCTTAAACATATTTACCTCGTTGGTTAATTGATGGATTTAATTTTAAACATATAAAATATTTAGTAATAGGGAAAAATATTTCTCCCTTTATAGATGTATTAGAGAGCAAAAAGGTTTAAATCAATTCTTGTTTAATGACTGAAGTTTTTCAATCGAAATTTTTAACTGTTCTCTTACCACTAATCTTTTGTCCTGTTCATAAATATTTATTAGTCCTGGTAATTTACTTACTGCACCCAATTCAGCTAAAAGTTTTGCAGCATGAATTCTTGTTCTGAAATATGGATTTGACAATGCAGATGAAATCACATCTACTACTTCATTATATAGTGTATCTGCAAAGGATTTCGCACAATCCAGAGCAGTAATATCAAGCAGGTGCATATCTCCATAACTGTATTTATACTTTGTATATTCTTTTACAAAAGGAAGAATTGAAGGATCGCTAAGCTTTTGAAAACCTTCAAATATTCCACGGCGAATTATATTGCGGTGAGAATCCATTTTCAGTGCATTGGACAATGTCTCCAAAGCTTTTGGATGCTTAACTGCACCTAATGAATATAAAGCTGCACCTTTCACATAATAATTATCATCATTCTCAAATTTATCAAAAAGAATTTCACCAACCTGTTCATAATTAAAAATTGATAAAGCTTTAATTGCTGCTTCACGGACTCTTGCATCTTTATCATTACAAGCTTTAAGAAGAGCGTCAAGAACTTTACTTCCGCCAATCTCTTTTAATGCTTCTACAATAATCAGCTTTACTCCAAAATGTTCTTCTCTAGTAATACTCCGGTTCAAAACAGGCAGTGCATTCTCACCAAACTTAACAAGTTCTTTTGCTGCATTTATTCTTCCAGCAACATCATCATCATACTGTAATTGATAGGAAAGTTCCTCCAGGCTTTTTTCGAAAACAACTTTACAGAGAATCCATTCGTCCTTGTTAAATCTTACAAGATCAGGCTTCTCAGCAACATCAAAAGTGAAGCTGTTTTCCTTACCTGTAATATTTATTTTTTCCTGTATTAATTGTTTCCCTGCGATAATCTCAATCAAAACAGGAGTTTCAAAAATTCCAACTGCCGGGAATAATTGTTGAGTCTGTTTTACATTTAAAATTAGTTTACTATCCGATTCATTCCATGAATAATCAACTTTAAATTCAGGAAAGCCAGCACCATAAATCCATTGTTGAAAAAATTTCTCAAGATTTTTTCCGCTTGATTCTTCAAATGCAATTCTCAAATCCTCTGTTGTTACATTTTGATTCTTGAATTTATCTACATAATCCTTAATTGCTTTTTCAAATTCATCATCGCCAAGTGTAAAGCGAAGCATATTCAGAATTGCTGCACCTCTTTCATAAGCTTTATCGCCGTCTAATTCTGCAGGAATGAATTTAGATTCTTTAGGTTTTATTGAATCTAAAGGTTCAGCTTTTAATTCATTATCAAAATATTCTTTATTAGATAAATATCTTGAATAAAGGAAAGCATCTTTTCTATATTCATCTTCAAACCAAAGATCTGTAAAGTAAGTTGCAAAGCCTTCACTAAGCCAGATATGTTCCCAGGTTTTTAGAGTCAGGTAATCGCCAAACCATTGATGAGCAAATTCATGAACAATTAAATCATCTGCAGTATAATTTGGTACTGCATTTTCATCATGTAAAATTCTTCTATTCAAAGT
>CAYNUV010000355.1:0-3940 GCA_964400245.1 uncultured Ignavibacteriaceae bacterium | reverse complement strand
TAATTGGTTCCCCAATGAGAGGATATGAATCGGATAGAAAACAGCATTTAGCAGCTTGGTTTCTGGAAGAAAAATATGCCAGAAGTATACGTACTTTTTTGGGTACAAAGATTAAAAGCTATGGAGCTTATCGTAAAGTAAAATCCCATGCCGAAAAATTGGATAATTTTGCAAAAGACAGTTTGCTTGATTGGTGTAAGGTATTAGAAAATAGGTCAGAGATAATTTTATCACGAGATGATCAATCACCAATAAATGTTTTTAAGAATAAAAGAATTGAAATCTGGGGTTGTGGCGCTTTAGGTAGTCATGTCGCTGAAATAGTCGTAAGAGCTAAACCCAAAGAAATCTTATTGTATGATAATGGCATTGTAAAACCTGGAATCTTAAGTCGACAATTGTTTTATGAAAAAGATATAGGTGAAAATAAAGCAGTTGCATTAAAAGAAAGATTGCAAAAAATATATACGGAATTATACCCATTAAAAATTGAAGCATTTACAGAAAATGTATTAAGCCGTTTAGAAAATGATAGTCTTGGGAATAATACTGATATTATTATTGATACAACCGCGTCTCAGAGGGTATTTAGAAAAGCAGATAAGGTTTTAACTGAAAAATTAATTAATGCCTCAATAATTTCTTTAGTTATAAACAATGATGCAAGAAAAGCACTGGCTATAGTTAAACCTGCTGAGTACAATTCAGGTATCTTTGATATAATGAGAAAGGGGAAACTTAACTTATGTTCTTTAAATAAGAGTGAGTGGCTTTCGGCCTTCTTTCCTCAAAAAGAAGATTCAATTAGACTTATCCAGCCTGAGCCTGGATGTTCTGATCCAACATTTATTGGTTCAGAAGCTGATCTAAGTGCATTAACTGGACTTGTGCTTAACTCAATAGGGTCTGATTTTATTAGTAATGGAGAAGCTAAAGTATATTTTGTCTCTCAAGAATTATATTTAAAAAAGAATGAGAATTTTGAACAATATTCATTTAAACCTTGTAGTAATGAATTGATATTAAATGATAACGTGAATCAATATAAAATTTACCTTAGTCAGGATGTTATAAATAAAATAAAAGAGGCGATATCCACAAGCGATAAAAAGCATAACCCTCCTCATGAAACAGGTGGTTTAATCTTTGGAGAATGGGATGATTTAAGTAAAATCGTTTATCTAAGTGATATTTCTGGTCCGCCTGCAGATAGTAAATCCTCGCCAATATATTTTGAATGTGGAACTAAGGGAACAAAAGAAATGAACTCACATTTGAAGAAAAAATATCGTAATTCAGTTTACTTTGTTGGTTTGTGGCATTCACATCCATTTGGGTCAACTAATTACAGTGAGAAAGATAAGGTTAGCATGCAGCTTGTTGTTACCGAGCTATCACCACCAAAATCTTTGTTGCTGATAATAGCTTACAATAAAATGGATTTTAAGATAGCAGGATTCGTCTTTAATAAATCACAAGTTTAATTAAGGTATTTTAAATGGTTAAAATTCATTTTTTAAATGTCGGACATGGGGACTGTACAATTATAGAGCATCATATAGGTAACATAACAATGATTGACATAAATAATAGCAAGACATTACGCTGGAAGGGAAATATAATATTGTCTATACAAAATGATGGTCAGGGAATAATTAGTTCTCAATATGATAGACAATCTTCAAATAATATTATTAAATAAGGATGGACAGTAAAATCTTAATTGAATTTCTGTCAATACTGCAGCGTGCCTGCTTAATAAATCAATTTCCCTCTCTGAAAGAGCCTTTATGCTTGTTCCAATTTTCTTAATTAATTTAATCTCATCATTGTTAAGTCCTTCCTCTATAATAACATCAAATTCAATTAGCCTTTTTATGTAATCAATAAGTTTTACTTTATCCTTTTTTAACTCTTCATTGATTTTATGAGCTTCAAGAATGTGTGGTCTGATTTTTCCTAACTGTACTGCATTTGCAAATCCCCATAAACATGCTTCATATTCCCAGTCTAAAGAAAAATAACTAATTTCATAAAGTTCATTTTCATTATTTTCATAAATTTTTTGTAGAAACTGCATTGATTTAATTCTTTTCATCATTACATTCATTATTCTGTTAAAAACTGGTAATGGATTGGTTCTCAGATACTTTTTTTCAAATGGATATGAAGCATCACTAACAATTACAATATCACTTTTATACTCAGAGTGATCAGCTGAAATTCGGTAAATCCCCTGATTATCATATACTCCCCCGTCAACTAATTTTGGTTTAATAATAAGGTCATCAAATTTCAATTTCATTTCTGTTGGTGAGAAGAAATAAGGTACAGATGTTGAACAAGCTACTGCTTCAGCAATAGAAACATTCCTTGTATCAAATTCTATTTTTTTGTTGAAAATAATATTATAAGATGAATCAAAAGATTTAATCTTTGTAAATGAAAATAATGTCCCAGTATCAAGATTAGTTGAATTAATCACAATTTTTGGCTCAAATGGTAAAGAATCCAGCTTCTGATTTTTATAAAAAAGTTTATTGTATGCTTTGATTTTTAATTTTGTAGTTGGAAAGATTTTAAAGAAGTAAACACCTATCAGTACAACGGTTATTAATAGAAAATTTAGAGCAACCCAAAAAGAAAATAAGAAGAAGAATAAGACCCAAAGAGAAACAATACTTATAACTCTGATACTAACACTCAAAGAAAGAATAATTCTCTTAATTAAACTTTTCATTAACAATTTTGTGAATTCGTTTTCAAAGCTTTTGAAATCTGTATTATGCAAACAATAATAAGCGCCGATAATTGAGCCCCCAGAAATAGTTGAAATGAAATCCACCTTATCCAAAAGGTTTAAACTATGTAGTTTCTTAAGAGTACCAAGATGAAATGCTGCAGCTCGGAAGCCACCACCCGAAAGGGCAAGACCAATTTTTCGATTATTGATCATAATAGTTTAAAAAGTATCATTTAGAGTTCATTTTGTTTTCTCTATAGCTCATAGGAAGTTTATCAATGAATTTCTGCTCAACACGGCCAAATCTTTTTTTGTTTTCCTGAAATTTCATTTCTATCCAATTTGCTGCTTCTTCGGTTAATTCTATGGCAGGCTTCTGAGCGAGTGATTTTTTAGGCTCGATATTCCCTTTTCCCTTGTGTAGATTCTTTCGTGTTGGAATAAAACTATCAGCTTTAAACTTTGATGTAACATCTCGCAACAAGTATAAACAATTTTCCAAAATACCTTCCTGAAATTCCGCATGTTTAACCCTAATGTAATGTGGATATCTCATCTTCCAGTGCTCCATTTTACTACTAAGTGCCCTATCAATCTCCTCTATTGAAGCATCATCTAAGTAATCAATATGTTTTAATCCAATTGTTTTACCAAAAATGGCATAATCATTCGGCTTTTTTATCATTCTTGCCATATAAATTATATCTCCATCATTTACTTGGCGTGGTCTCCTATTCTTTGGGTAACATACAGCATAGTGACACTCAGCTCTTTCAATCTCACTTCTTATAGGGTAATCTGCTTCTACCCGACTTTTACTCTCTCCAAAGATCTTTAAAAAATACCTTTTTTGTTTAACCTTACCATACTTTATTCTAAATATATCTCTACTTCCAATGGTCAATGATTTAGTTTTTATAATAACATCACTTTCCACTTCACTTTTATTGAAACAATCTTCTCCTTCATCGGTTAGTCCCAAATTATTTAGTTTATCAGTTTTTAACCCAAGTAAAAGAGATATTTTCTTTCGCCATTTTTCTATCATACCTGTATTTAGAGGATTATTAGCTTTATTCCAAAGCAAATTAAAGTAATCCATCGCTTCTGAAACTATATATTGGCTTTTAATAAGCAACCCCAATTCAAGATTACTCATCATACCCCCATTGGTTAAATTGGCTGAAGAAATTATTA
>CAYNUV010000354.1:0-3949 GCA_964400245.1 uncultured Ignavibacteriaceae bacterium | reverse complement strand
TAGCAAGTCTTGGAAGTAATAATTATTACTCAGATAGCGCTTTAATTGCAGAAGGCGGCGATCCGGATGGTGTTCTTGATTTCTATTCAGCACACTATTATGTGCACCTTGGAAGTGCTTATTCCCCTTTTGCTCATTCTGCAAGTTATTGGTTATTAGATAAAGCAATTGTAATAGCTGAATTTGCTATGCAGCCTAATGATGGCGTTCAGACAGGACAATTATTCAACAGACTATATCAATCAGGATATGCCGGTGCAATTCCATGGTCATGGACAGATATTAATATCTCACCTACTGATAGTATGCTTGCGGGAATGCAGTTTATGTGGGATAATTATAATGATGCCGTTGACGTTAACGGTATAAGCGGAGAATGGCCCAACATCACTTTAACAAGTCCAGCTAATAATGTCCAGTTTCCCGATAGCGCTGAAGTAACAATTGAGACTAATGCTTACGATAACGATGGTTATATTGATCTTGTAGAATTTTTTGCAAATGATTCATTGATCGGCCAAAGAGATACTGTACCATTTAATATTACCTGGACAAATATACCTGATGGTAACTATTCACTTAAAGCAGTTGCAACTGATGATCAAGGTAATAAACGAACTTCAAACATAGTTAATATACTTGTTGGTAGTCCTCCTATGATGAGGCTTGAAGAATACCTTTCCGTTCGGCAAGGTTCGGGTATGACTATCAGTTCTGACCCAACAGCAAGTGGCGGTGCTTTTTTAAACATACAGACACAAACAGGTACAATTACATGGACTCTTTCTAATGTACCACAAGCCGGGAATTATGAAATCAAGTTTGGCTATAAATGTTTTTATAATACACCAAAGGAACAATACATAAATGTTAATGGAACTCGTGCTGATACTTTAAGATTTGAAGGTAGTACAACACAATGGTTAGAAACAGGAACATTTGTAGATTTAATCCCCGGTCAGAATACAATCCAGATGGAATTATTCTGGGGATGGATGTACCTCGATTTTCTGGCTGTTCCAACAGAACTTGTTGTTTCTGTTGATGATCCTTCTGAAATACCTGTTGAATTTTCATTACAGCAAAATTATCCTAATCCATTTAACCCTGTAACGACTATTAGTTATTCAATTCCAAAATCGGAACATGTTAAGTTGGTTGTATATGATATCCTTGGAAGAAAAGTTGCTACCTTAATTGATAGAGAACAAAATGCAGGTAATTTTAATATTCCATTTGATGCAAGCTCTCTCGCAAGTGGTGTTTATGTTTATCGTATTGAAGCTGGAACTTTTAATGAAATAAAAAAGATGATGCTTCTAAAGTAAATTTCATTGAACTTTTTAAATCACATTTTAATTAACCCAATTTCTTATAGGAGTTGGGTTTATTTTTAATTATCATTTTCAGCAGGAAAAATTATGTTCAAAAAAACATTTCTTCTTCTTGTGATTCCAGTTTGTATTTTTAGTTTTTTTATTTCCAACAATTTTTTAAACAGTAAACCACAAAAACAAATGATGGAACAATTTCAACCTCTTTCTTTCGAAGAAGCTGATAAAAAAGCTGATTCTGTTTTAAAATTAATGACTCTCAATGAAAAGATTTCTCTAATCGGAGGGGACAGATCATTTTTTATTAAGCCTATTCCAAGATTAAATCTTTCTGAAGTTTATATGACCGATGCTACACAAGGCGTACATATAAGAAATAATTTCGAGGGTGTTGATTTATCGGAGTATCAATTAGAAAAATCTACTGCATTTCCCTCTCCCATTTTATTATCATCAACATGGAATTCCGACCTGGCATTTAAATATGCAGAAGCAATTGGTGAAGAATGCATAGCAGGTGGTACGGGTATTTTACTTGGCCCCGGAATGAACATTTACAGACAGTCTCAATGCGGAAGAAATTATGAATATTTTGGTGAAGACCCTTTTCTTGCTGCAAGAATGATTGAGAATTTTGTTAAAGGTGTCCAAAGCACAGGCACTATAGCAACTCTAAAACATTTTGCAGCAAACAACACTGATTATTTCCGAAGAAAAAGTAACTCCGTAGTTGATGAAAGAACTTTGCAGGAGATTTATCTTCCTGCCTTTAAAGCGGGGATTGATGCTGGTGCATTTGCAGTGATGACATCTTACAATTTGTTGAATGGTGAATGGTGCGGTGAAAGTGAATATGCAATTAATTATTTGTTAAGAAAGCAGCTTGGATTTAAATGGTTAGTGATGACAGATTGGTGGTCTGTTTATGATGGTGAAAAACTCGCAAAGTCAGGACAGGATTTGGAAATGCCTTTCTCAGTTGCTCTTAAAGATGCTCATAAACTCATTGAAGAAGGTAAAGTTAAGCTTGAAGACATTGATAGAATGGCGAAAAGTATTTTGAGAACTTACTTTGCAATGAAGTTAAATGACAGAAAGAAAGAACCGGAATACATTAAAAAAATTGATGATCACGAATCAATTGCTTTACAAACTGCAAGAGAAGGAATTGTTCTGCTGAAAAATGAAAATAATATTCTTCCAATAAAAAAAGATGTTAAGAAAATTTTGTTAACTGGCAATTATGTTGAAAAACTTGCAGCAGGAGGCGGTGCAGCTTTTGTACAAGGTTATAATAACAAATTAATGCTTGATGAATTGAAAAAAGAATTCGGTGAGAGATTAAATTATGTTAAGAACCCAACAACAAAACAGATTAAATCTGCTGATGTGGTTTTGTGTAATATTGGAACCGATGATAGCGAAGGCTGGGACAGGTCATTTGAACTTCCTCAAAGCCAGGAGAAAAAAGTTTTAAATTGCGTTAACAATAATCCCAACACAATAGTTATTGTTACTTCGGGAAGCGGAATTAGAATGACTGACTGGAATGACAAAGCAAAAGCAATTATTTATGCATGGTATGGAGGACAAACAGGAAACCAGGCTTTAGTGGAAATCATTTCGGGAAAAATTAATCCTTCCGGTAAACTGCCGATAACAATTGAAAAAGAATTTAAAGATTCACCCGGATATGGATATATTCCCAAAGGAGAAGAACTTTATACAAGCTGGAGCGATCAACAGGAAAAAGAACATCCGGTTTTTGATGTGCATTATAAAAAAGGAATTTTTGTCGGATACAGATGGTACGAAAATAAAAAGATTGAACCGCTTTACCATTTCGGTCATGGTTTATCCTATACAGCTTTTGAATATAGCGATTTGAAAGTTGCAAATGAGAAATTTAAAGAAAGTGAGATTGTTACTGTAAGCTTTACAATTAAAAACTCAGGTAGCACAAAAGGAATGGAAACAGCTCAATTATATATCCAGGATGTTGAATCTTCCCTTCCGCGTCCAATTAAAGAATTAAAAGGATTTAAGAAAATAGTATTAGAACCTGGAGAAAGTAAAACCGTTGAACTGAAATTAAACAAGAAAGATTTCTCTTTCTGGAATCCTGAGACAAAAAACTGGTTCGCTGAAAAAGGCAAGTTCATCATTCATATCGGCTCTTCATCAAAAGATATAAAATTGAAGAAAGAAGTTGAGTTGTTGTGAATGAAACATTTATAGAATTTTTTCTATAAATTTGATTTAAAAATAAGAATTCTTTCCAATGGGTTTTGAACAATCTTTCTTAATCGTTTCTGATCTTGTAAAAAATTTCCAGGCGAATGAAAAGTATTATATAAGTTCTGATTATTCAGAGGTTGATGTCCGTGGGGATTTTATTGATAAATTCTTTACTGCTCTCGGATGGGATGTTAAACATAACATTCAAAAAAATCCTTACGAGCAGGAAGTTCGTGTTGAAAGATTAGTTCAGGTTGCCAAGGCACAGAAAAGAGCCGATTATTCTTTTTATCTCGCCCCTAATTTCCGTGATGTTAAATTCTTTGTTGAAGCTAAAAAGCCTTCCCGTAATCTTGAGAATGTAGATGACTTCTTTC
>CAYNUV010000353.1:0-3956 GCA_964400245.1 uncultured Ignavibacteriaceae bacterium | reverse complement strand
ATGATCAAGCAAGACTATTTAAAAGTAATCGAGCATCTTAATGAGTTCCATAATTCAAGAAAACATTACTATTTAATTAGAGAGAAAAAATTAAAGAATCAGTATAAAAGGGCTGCAAGGTTTATTTATCTAAACAAAACTTGTTGGAACGGACTATACAGAGAGAACAACTCAGGAAAATTTAATGTCCCTTATGGAAATAAAAAAAATACGGAAATTTTTAATGAAGATAACTTAATGGCTACTCATCTTAAGTTAAAAAATGCAAATATCTTTAATTCCGATTTCGAAACTGCACTAAAAAATTGCAAAGAAGGTGACCTTATATATTTAGACCCACCATATACGGTTGCTCATCAAAATAATGGTTTCATTAAGTATAATTCAAAAATATTTTCTTGGGAGGATCAAGAGCGGTTATCAAAATTAATGATGGCATTAAATAAAAAAGGATGTTATTTGGTACTAAGTAATGCGAGTCATGAAAGCATTCTGTTATTATATAAGGGATTTAATTTTAGAAAAGTTACAAGACATAGCATAATTGGTGCAAAGAGTGATTCAAGGAAAAAAATAAAAGAATTCTTAATTACAAATTTTTAGGTGTAGTATGGCAGGAGAAAAAAAATTAGCGCAATTATCGCCAGACAAGTTATCGAAAAATCCAGAAAATCCACGACTGATATTCAGAGAAGAAGATATGGACGTATTAATGCGTTCTATTGATCAGGTTGGGATACAAGTGCCATTAAGTGTTTTCCAAAAGGGAAACAAAGAAAAATATGTGTTAATAGATGGGGAGAGACGTTGGCGTTGCGCACTTAAATTAGGTTTACCTAAAGTGCCGGTTATTATTGAGCCAGAACCGACGCCATTAGAAAATCTTTTGATGATGTTTAACATACATAACGTCAGAGTCCAATGGGACCTTATGGCATTAGCAGTGAAAATCGATAAAGTAAGATCACTTTTTCTTAAAGAACAAAAAAGAGCTTTAACAAAGACTGAATTAGCTGATTTAACCGGGGTAAGTACTGCTACTATTACACGTTGTGAAGAATTGCTTTCACTACCACAAAAATACATAGATATTATCTGGAAAGAGCTTGAAAAGCCCAAATCTGATCAGAAATATACTGAGGATTTATTTATAGAAATAAAAAAGAGTATACGTGCAATAGAAAACTATATACCTGAGATCATTGAAGATTATTCTCCAAGAAAGCTACTGGATATTTTCTTTAAAAAATACGAATCAAATGTTGTTACAAATAGAGTCGAATTTAGAAATATAAGCAGAGTTGCTAGAGGTGAAAGAGTTGGCATATCTAAGAATAAAGTCTTACCAATTCTTAAAAAATTTATCGAGATTCCTGAATTTACGATTCAAGAGACATACGAAAATTCAGTTGCCGATGCTTATTTAGAAAGAAACTATGAGAAAAAAATTAGTGATGTTATTCTAGCTCTCAGTGAAATAGACCCTCAGATGTTAGATGAACAAACTACTAGCCTTCTAATAGAATTGCGTAATCTAATTGATCGATTGTTAAAACAGAGGTAATAAAAGATGAAAGTTGATGAAACATTACCTCGAACATTAATTTCAAGCGCAAAGAAAATTAGAAAGCATTTTAAATCAAAAAAATATAGAATTAAAGAATTATTCCCGGTTCATGAGGATATCGGTTATAAAATACATTTTATCTTTTCTAAGGGATATGAAAAGATCGCAATTGAAGTAAGGGAAAAATGTGATATTCAACCACACTTTAAATCGTTTATTGATGGCTGTCATAGTATGAGAGTCCCAATCAAAATTTATTTTGCAGTTCCAGAGAAAATTGGTGAAGATTATACGACAATTACACATGCACAGAGGGAAGAGCTTGAGAAAAAAGGAATTGGATTATTAATAATAAAAGAAAATGAAATTAAGGAAGATCTTGGGACAATTCCCTGCAATAGAAAATTAGCATTAGATTCAACTCATCGTTTCCCAAATAATAAAGAAAAAGTTCTTTCTATACTTTCTAATTACAACAAAGGTAATTGCCTTAATGCTTTAAGAGATTTGAGTGAGTTAGTTGAAGAAGCAACTATGAAATTAGCTATTAAAGCTGCAAAAAAATCTATAATAAATGTTGACCCGAAGAAAATTGAAGAAAAAAAGTTGAATTGGGACACTGTAATTAACATTTTAAGTCTGCCGAACTATAATAACATACCTCAAACTAAAATTCTTGATAAAACCGTATCAAACTCATTAACATCTTTTAAAGATGTCCGAAATTTGGGCGATCATTGGAAAACAAAAAAAGAAAAAGAGCAAATAGAAGAAAAATATCCAGTTAGCATGATGCAAGGATTAGATTTACTCCGTGATTTAAATAAACTTATAAAAAAATCATAAACTCTCGCTATGCTCACAAACGGTAACAACTTAAAACAAAAAATAGATTCCCTCTGGTTAAAATTCTTTGCCGGTGGAATTGCTAATCCTCTTACGGCTATTGAACAAATGTCTTATCTCATATTTCTAAAACGGCTTGAAGACATTGATAATTCTAATGAAGCAATGACAAAAAGAAGAGGTGAAAAACACAAATCCGTTTATGTTGACAATAAAGATAGCCGATGGTCTTATTGGTCGCAATTGCCCGGAGATCAAATGCTTAATCATGTTCGCAATGTTGTTTTCGAATTTCTTAGAAATTTAGGAGGAGAAACTAGTACATTCACTCAACATATGCAGGATGCATACTTCATTATTCCAAAAGCAACCCTCCTTCAAGAGGCTGTTAATATTATAGATGATCTTCATTTAAGTGAGCAGAATGTTGATGTACAGGGTGATTTGTATGAATACTTACTAAGTCGCATCTCGCAATCAGGACGTAACGGACAATTTAGAACTCCGCGCCACATAATAAGAATGATGGTTAAACTTGTTGATCCGAAAATTGGAGACAGGATTTGCGATCCTGCCTGCGGTACATCGGGATTTTTATTTAACTCTTATATGCACATTCTCGAACAGAATACAAGCAAAGATGTTCTTGATTATGATGAAGGAGGAATTCCTCACCATTTAATCGGTGATAAGATTACGGACAAAAAACTTTTTAAGTTTCTAAAAACTCACGCATTAACCGGATATGATTTTGATTCGACAATGACGCGTATAGGTGCAATGAATCTAATGCTGCACGGAATTGATAATCCCAATATCCGTTACACTGATACGTTATCAAAATCTTATAACGAAAAAGAATTGTATGATATAGTTCTTGCAAATCCTCCGTTTAAGGGTTCGATTGATGAAACAGATGTTAATCCAAGATTTAAAACAAAAACTAAAAAGACTGAACTTCTATTTGTTGAATTGATTTATGATTTGCTGGTAACAGGTGGCAGAGCCGCAGTTATTGTTCCCGATGGAGTTTTGTTTGGAACAAGTAATGCTCACATTGATGTTCGTAAAATCCTGATCGATAATTGTAAGCTCGAAGGAATTATTTCAATGCCTTCAGGAGTTTTCAAACCTTATGCAGGCGTATCCACAGCAGTAGTAGTTTTTCAGAAAGGTGGAATTACAGATAATGTTTGGTTCTACGATATGGAAGGCGATGGCTTTACTCTTGATGATAAGCGAAATAAAACTGATAAGAATGACATTCCGGATATCGTCAAACAGTGGGCATTAAGACCCACCCCCATCCCCTCCAAGGAGGGGAGAAATAAAGTGGTAGTTGTGGATGTTAAGGAGATAAGAAATAACAAGTATGATCTTTCAATCTCCCGGTACAAACCTGTTGAGTATGAAGAAGTTGAATATGAAATGCCGGATGTGATAATGGAAAAGGTTATGAAACTTGAGAAAGAAATTGCTTCCGATATTGAATCAATAAAAAAGATGCTATGAGAAAAAGCATGCAAACAAAACCTTCTTTCAA
>CAYNUV010000352.1:0-3959 GCA_964400245.1 uncultured Ignavibacteriaceae bacterium | reverse complement strand
CGTTTAAACCATCCCTTTATTGAACTCTAATCTTCAAAATAAATTTGCCAGATTAATTTCAATTCTTTTAGTCCCCCCATCATTTACAATAATTATTTTCTCTTACTTTGCTTTTCTTTTTGAAAGCGAATTTGATAAAAGGTTAATTCTAACACTTGTAACATTTACTTTTGGCTTTTTCTTTCACATAATTTTCTTTTTTTATTTAAGAAGAAAAGGAAGGCTTACCGATTCCGATGCAAGAATAAAAGAAGAAAGAACTTTTCCTTATTTAATTTCCACATTAATTTATCTTTTTGGTTTTGTAATTCTTATAATTTTTCAAATCAATATTATTTCAACGGCGTTTTGGTTTTGTTATATTTCCAACACGGTTTTGATTATGCTGATAAACAAACAATGGAAAATAAGTGCACACACAATGGGAGCTTCAGGTCCGCTGGCAGCTTTATTTTTTGCTTTGGGCTGGCAAGCGATATTATTTTCTCCAATAATTCCTTTAATTGGCTGGGCAAGGGTTCATAGGAAGATGCACAATATTTCTCAGGTTATTGCAGGTGCTTTAGTGGGTTTTAGTTCTACTTATTTGCAAATGTATATTATCATAAAACTTTTATAAGAAGAGATGATAAAATATTTAAAAGAAAACCAGGTTGGAATAATTACTTTAGACCGTCCTGAAAAAAGAAATGCACTTCATCCCGATCTTGTTAATCAGCTTAAAGTAAAATTAAATGAAATTAGAAACGACAATGATTTAAGAGTATTGATAATTACAGGGGAAGGAAAAAGCTTTTCTGCTGGTGCCGATCTGGAATATCTAAATAAGTTAAAAGAATATTCAACGATCGAGAATGAAAAAGATTCTGAATCTCTTGCCGAACTATTTCTTGAGATTTATAATTTTCCTGTTCCAACCATAGCAGCAGTAAATGGTGCTGCAATTGCTGGAGGATGCGGATTAGCAAGTGTCTGTGATTTTATTATTTCTGATAAGAATAATGCAAAGTTTGGTTACTCTGAAGTTAAGATTGGTTTTATTCCTGCCATAGTTTCCATTTTCCTTATAAAAAAGATTGGTGAAGGAAAAGCAAAACAGCTTCTTCTTACCGGAGATATAATTGATTCTCAAAAAGCAAATGAAATTGGATTGGTTGATTATCTTGCAGATGATGCTTTGGCTGAAGCTAAAATTTTTGCTGATAAACTTTTATCAAACTCAAATTATAGTATGAAACTGACCAAGAATATTATAAATGATATTTCAAATCTTAATGTAAAAGAAGCGGTTGATTATTGTGCAAAATTAAATACAATCAGCCGTTCATCTGATGATTTTAAAAAAGGGCTTGAGGATTTTCTTCTTAAAAAATGAGGTAAAGAATGTCCGATGATCTTAAACAATACATAAGAAGCGTAAAAGATTTTCCAAAGAAAGGAATTGTATTCAAAGATATTACAACTTTGTTAAAAGACCCTGTCGCACTTAAAAAAACAAGTATTCTTCTTTTTGATTTTACAAAAAATAAAAATATAACTAAAGTAGTCGGAATTGAATCCCGCGGGTTTATGTTTGGAATTTCTCTTGCCGAAAAACTTGATGTAGGTTTTGTGCCATGCAGAAAATCCGGAAAACTTCCTGCTGAAACTGAAAGAATAACATATTCACTGGAATATGGAGAAGACACTCTTGAAATCCATAAAGACGCAATTAAAAAAGGGGATAAAGTGCTTTTACATGATGATCTTCTGGCAACTGGTGGAACTGCGCAAGCTGCCTGCACCCTGATTGAAAAACTTGGCGGACAGGTTGTACAAGTATCTTTTATAATTGAATTATCCTTTCTTAAAGGAAGAACTAAATTAAAAGATTATGATGTAAGAGCTTTGGTAGATTATGATAGCGAATAATTAAGAAACTACCTTCCAATTCTTTGGAGAAATAATTACAACAAACTCTCCTTTATTAATTGAATCATCAAAAGAAGCCAGGAGTTCTTTCGGATATCCTCTTCGTACTTCCTCAAATTTTTTAGTAAGCTCTCTGCAGATAACCACATATCTTTCAGGTATATACTCATTTAATTCTTTCAGCAGCTTTTCAATTCTGTAAGTTGACTCATAAAGAATAATAGTTCTTCCTTCTTCCGATAATTGTTTAAGCTTTGTCATTCTTCCTTTTTTTTGAGGAAGAAATCCTTCAAACACAAAAGAATCTGTTGGAAGTCCAGAGATACTTAGGGCTGTAACTAAAGCGGAAACTCCGGGAATAGGAATAATTGATATGTTATTCTTAATTGCTGCAGAAATAAATCTTACACCCGGATCAGAAATAGAAGGAGTTCCTGCATCTGAAACCAAAGCACAATTTTCTCCATTATTAATTCTTTCGATCAAATGCGGGATTTTTTTTGATTCAGTTTGAGCATTCATTGAAACAAGTTCCTTATGAATGTCATAATGTTTCAGAAGAATGGATGTAACACGCGTGTCTTCACAAACAATGAAATCAACTTCTTTAAGAGTTTCAATGGCTCTCAAAGTAATGTCTTTAAGATTACCAATCGGTGTGCTTACTATGTAAAGAGAACCTGGCATTTCGCTTTTCTAAATTTAATTAAGCAAATCTAAATCTATTTCAATTCAAGTAAAACCTTGGTTAATTATTTTAACAAGGTATTACTAAAAATGTCACACTGAGCCTGTCGAAGTGTGATTCCATTATAAAAGTTAGTCTTCGACAAGCTCAGACTGACGAAGCAGGTTTTTAGAAACATTAGATAAATTTTCTTTAAAATGATAATCCCCCGCCTTAGGCGGGGGATATCATGCAAGTAGTTAATAATTGTGTTTGATTACGAAAGCAAAATTAAAACTTTCCTGATAACATTCAACCCCTCATCTATTTCATCCTTTTTAACATTTAGTGGAGGTCTGAAACGGATTGATTTTTCACCGCAGCCAAGAATAATCAGCTTTTCCTTCAGACATGCGTCTTTAAACTTGTTTCTCATTTCTGCTGAAGGAAGATCGAAAGAGCACATCAAACCCAAACCTCTTGCATTATTTATAAGATTTGGAAAACTATTTTGTATTTTTTTCAATCCATTCAATAAATGTTCTCCAACAATCTTGGAATTCTCAACAAGATTTTCTTCAGCAATTATTTTTAAGATATTTTTTGATCTTACCATATCTACCAAATCTCCGCCCCAGGTAGAATTTATTCGGCTTGATTTATGGAAACAATTTTCTTCAACATCATCAATTCTGTCTGAAACCATAATTCCGCAGATCTGAGCTTTCTTACCGAATGCAATTATATCCGGTTTAACATAATGTTCCGAAGCCCAGAATTTTCCCGTCAATCCAAAGCCGCTTTGCACTTCATCAAACATTAAAAGAATTTCATTCTCGTCTGCAATTTCTCTAAGCTTCTCAAAAAATTCTTTACGGAAGAAATTATCGCCGCCTTCTCCCTGAATCGGCTCAATAATAATTACAGCAATATCGTCAGGGTTATTTTTTATTGCAGTGTTTATTTCATCAATAGCTTGTTGTTCAAGCTTAATTATTTCATTAAGATGAATATCAATTGGAAAAGTAATTTTAGGATTTGAAATCCTCGGCCAGTTGAACTTTGGAAAATATTTAATCTTGTTCGGTTCAGTATTAGTTAATGAAAGTGTGTAACCGCTTCTTCCGTGAAAAGCCTGCTTGAAATGAATTACCTGCTGACCTTTTTCTTCCTTATAACCCTTTGCAAAATTCTTCTGAACTTTCCAATCGAAAGCAACCTTAAGTCCGTTTTCAACTGCAAGGGTTCCTGTTGAAATGAAAAATAAATATTTCATATAATCTGGTTTGGCAATACTTGCAAAAGTATCAACAAACTCTGCCATGTAAGTTGTATAAATATCTGAATTGGAAGGTTTGTTAACTGCAACAAAACCTAATTC
>CAYNUV010000351.1:0-3987 GCA_964400245.1 uncultured Ignavibacteriaceae bacterium | reverse complement strand
GATGATTTGAGAATATCTTCCACTCAGGCATATGGTCCCTCACCTTTATTAAGTTGTGATGGAGGTGCTTCAAATTGGGTAACTGCGCTTGAGAATCCTTCCAACTCTTTAACAATTACAGATAATTTTGATGATTATGTTGAAGGCATTGGTTCTCACCAGGTTACAGCTGCATTTACTGTTTTTGCACAAACATGGGGAACCTGGACAGATGCAAAATGGACATTCCCCGCTGTTGTAGATCTTACTGGTGCAACTGAAATAAGGTTCTGGATGAAGATTATTGATCCTTCAGAACGTGGTTTATTAAGAGATGGAATAAAAGCATCATCAAATTCCCAATTTACTTTTGATCTTTTAGAGAATTCGGATTTATGGCGCTACTTGCCGGCAGGTGGCGGTATTTATGGTATGCTGCTTTCCACAAATCATCATGCAGAATGGAATGAAGTTGTAATTCCATTTTCAGATTTTGGATTCCCTTCCTGGGCTCCTTCTGTTGATGGAACCCTGGATCTGGATTCTATTCAGACAGTTGCTTTTGGAATTCACGGAGATAGTAATTTATGTGATCCTGATACAATTGTTATTCTCCTGGATAATTTTTATGCAACAGGTCCGGCAGCTGTTGGAGTTGAAGGTGAAGAGCCCGGCATACGTGATTTTAGTTTTAGGCTAAATGAAAACTATCCAAATCCATTTAACCCATCAACAACAATTTCATTCGAATTGCCCGAAGATGGCTTTGTTAATTTGAAGATTTATAATCTTCAGGGTGAGGAAGTATATACCGTTGTTGATAACCGTTATAAAATTCGTGGTTCATACGAATACAATGTTGATCTAGGTAGTCTGTCAAGTGGAATATATTTTTACACTTTGCAGCAGAAGGATAATGTACAGACGAAAAAAATGACCCTGATAAAATAATGTTCGAAAGGAAAATCGCTCTCCTTTCTTTTCCTGGGGCTATCTCTTTATTGAGATAGCCCGATTTATAGAGATAAGTTGAATTATAAAAAGTTTAATTGTTATATAAGGGACAGGAAATATGTATTTATTGCATAACATGATTTCAGTGAAGAAATTAGTTTGGATTTTTTTAATTTTTTTCCCCTTCACAAATTTTATTTACTCTCAGAATAAAGTAGTAGGATATTATCCCGATTGGCTTGAATCAACACTTCCTCCACAAAATATAAAATTTGAAAATCTTACTCATATTGTTCATGCTTTTGCCTGGCCGGAAAGTAGCGGTGAGATATCTTTGTATTCCGGGATGTTAAATCCCGCATTAAATAATGCTGTTCATAATGCCGGGAAAAAAATTCTTCTTGCTTTCGGGGGATGGGGACAAAGCGATGGTTTTGCACCAATGGCGGCCGATTCAATTGCTCGTGCAAATTTTATTGATAATGTTGTGGTAATGATATCAGATAATGATTATGATGGTATCGATTTAGACTGGGAATTTCCTGCAAATATTACGCAGGGAAGAAACCTGACAAAACTTGTTCAGGAATTGCGCGATAGATTCAACCAGGTTAATCCTTCCTGGTTAATTACAATGGCAATAAATCCGGGGAGTTATTACGGACAAAGTTTTGAGTATAGTGAACTGGCAAATTATTTAGATTGGTTTTCAATGATGGGTTATGATTTTCATGGAAGCTGGACAGCTCATGCCGGTCATAATGCACCTCTTTACCAACCTTCAAATTGTACTGATGGATGTTCGCATAATGGCATTAACTATTTAAATATTACCCGTCAAATTCCAAAACAAAAATTATTACTCGGTGTTCCGTTTTATGGTAAAGAGTATAATGCAACAGGACTTTATCAACCGCGGACAGGAAATGTTACCGATCTTCAATTCAGTGCTGTAGCTCCAAGAACTACAAGCAGCAGCTGGGAGTATTATTGGGATGATTTTTCCAAAGTCCCGTACCTTTTAAATAGTACTCATACAAAGTTTGTTGCTTATGATGATACCATGTCTATAAGAATTAAATGTGAATATGTAATGGACAACCAGCTTGCCGGTATAATGATTTGGGCGCTTGGACAGGATATTGTTTCCGGTTTACAACCTCTGCTTGAAACAATCGGGAAAACATTAGGGTTAGTCACATCTGCTGAAATTTTTTCTGATCAAATTATTAATAATTTTTATTTATACGATAATTACCCAAATCCCTTTAATCCATCAACTAAAATAAAATTTGTTATTCCGGAATCTTTATTCGTAAATCTTAAAATATATGACATTCTTGGGAGGGAAGTTCAGACGCTTGTTAATGAAATGAAACCTCCGGGAAACCATGAAGTAAATTTTGACGCTTCTGATCTCAGCAGTGGTTTATATACTTATGTTTTATCATCAGGAAGCTTTTTTCAATCAAAGAAAATGCTTCTGTTAAAGTGATCACTCTCTTATTTGCATTATTTGTAAAATACTTCATCTCATATTTCAGTTTATGAAAGAATTTCTTCTTAAAATACTTTTATTTTATTTATTCACTATAAGTAGTTTTACGCAAGATATTAAAAATAAAATCAGTCTTATGCCCGTTCCTTTTCAGTATGAATTAACCGGTGAGAAATTCAGAGTTGATACATCTTTTACTGTTTCAATTAATGGAACTAAAGAAGAAAGAACATATCAAGCTGCTCAAAGGATGCTGCAAAGATTAACAGGTCGTACAGGATTATTTCTAACAAATTCCTTTGTAATTATAAATGATAATCAGGCTGATATGCAAATTGAAACAAAAGGGATTGGAGAAATAAAACTTGGTGAAGATGAATCTTATAGTCTTATTGTTAGCAAAAATAAAATTCATTTAGAAGCGGAAACTGATATTGGTGCTCTAAGAGGGATTGAAACTTTTCTTCAGCTTCTCGATACGGATGATTCCAGTTACTTTATTCATACAATTAATATAAAAGACAAACCCCGCTTTTTGTGGCGTGGATTAATGATTGATGCCTGCCGTCATTTTATGCCTATTGAAGTTATTAAAAGAAATATCGATGCTATGGCAGCAGTAAAACTTAATGTATTTCACTGGCATTTAAGCGAAGACCAGGGTTTCAGAGTTGAGTCTAAAACTTTTCCAAAATTACATGAACTTGGATCCGATGGTGACTACTATACACAGGAACAAATAAAAGATATAATTAAATATGCTGATGAAAGAGGTATCCGTGTAATGCCTGAATTTGACTTACCGGGACATGTAACAAGCTGGCTTACTGCTTATCCGGAATTTGCAAGTGCACCCGGTCCATATTCGATAGAAAGAAATTGGGGAATTTTTGATCCAACTTTAAATCCTGTTAATGAAGAGACTTATTATTTTCTTTATAAATTTTTTAAAGAAATGGCAGAGCTTTTTCCTGATGAATACATGCATATCGGTGGTGATGAGAATAATGGAAAGCAGTGGGATGCTAATCCTGAAATACAGGAATTTATGAAAGAGAATAATATTCCCGATAATCATACTTTGCAGAGTTATTTCAATTCCCGTCTCCTGGAAATCTTAACCAAGTACAATAAAAAAATGATTGGGTGGGATGAAATATTTCATTCCGATTTACCTAAAAATATTGTAATACAATCATGGCGTGGTAAAGAATCTCTTTTTGATGCTGCCAGATTAGGGTTCCAGGGAATTCTTTCTAAAGATTTTTATATAGATTTAAACCAGTCGACTGTTCTTCATTACCTCAATGATCCTTTACCTGAAGATATTTCCTTAATGGAGGAAGAAAAAAAATTAGTACTTGGCGGTGAAGCTACTATGTGGAGTGAATTTGTTTCACCGGAAAATATTGATTTAAGGATCTGGCCCCGAACTGCTGCAATTGCAGAGAGGTTGTGGTCTCCCGGTAATGTTAAAGATACAGTCGATATGTATAGGAGATTGGATGAAATCAGTTTCAGATTGGAAGAGCTTGGTTTGATGCATATTAAAAATT
>CAYNUV010000350.1:0-3992 GCA_964400245.1 uncultured Ignavibacteriaceae bacterium | reverse complement strand
GGAATTCAGAAGTATGTCCTCAGAAGGATCCTTTATTTAATGCGAAAAAAAGGAAGGAATATCAGGAATCTTTTAATCATTGGAACCGGAGACATCGGCAAAAATTTTTATGATGTAATAAACGGAAATCCGCAGTTCGGATATAAAATTGTAGGATTTCTTGATGACCATAAAGGGCCTTACCTCAATGGAGAATATCTTGGTAAAATTAATGAACTGGAATCAGTACTTGGTAAATATAGAGTTGATAATGTTGTAATAGCTTTATCGAATGGAATGACTGAACGGATAGAAGAAGTTATCAGAATTTGTGACTATCATACAACAAGATCTATAATAATTCCGGATTATTTTAAGTTCGTTTCAAATAAATATAGTGTTTCGATGTTTGGGCGTTTCCCAGTAATAAATGTTCGTGAAGACCGTGTGAGTGAGTTTCATTGGCGATTTGCAAAAAGATCTTTTGATATTTCCTTTTCTCTGGTAATTATGATTTCTGTTTTTTCCTGGCTCTTTCCTCTTATAGCATTGGCATTAAAGATAAGTTCAGCCGGCCCGGTATTTTTCAAACAGGAAAGATGGGGAAGAGATAATAGAAAATTTTCAACTTATAAATTCCGCTCAATGGTTGTGCAGACCAAAGATGTTGATGATGGAGGAAAGTTCTGTCAGGCAACACTTAATGATCCGAGAATTACCTGGATAGGAAAAATACTTAGGAAAACTAACCTGGATGAGCTTCCTCAATTCTTTAATGTTTTAAAAGGTGATATGTCCGTAGTTGGCCCAAGACCTCATCCGACTCCTTTGAATGTTGAGTCTAAAGACAAAGTTGATCTTTATATGGTTCGTCATCTTGTTAATCCTGGCATAACTGGATGGGCACAGGTAAATGGGTTTCGCGGTGAAACTAAAAATATTACGCTTATGCAAAAAAGAGTCGGCTATGATCTTTGGTACATTGAAAACTGGAGCTTATGGTTAGATATTCAGATCATCTTTCTTACTGTTTGGAAAATGGTTGTTGGGGATCCGTATGCTTACTAAGTCAAAAGTCAAAGGTCAAAATTAACCTGGCTGAACATTAAGACCATTTTTCTTTTGCCTTTGATTTTTGACTTCCTATTAAACCAATTAAAAATAAGATACCATGATAAAATATTTCTTTTTTCTGTTTATAGTAATAATTCCATTGAATGCGCAAATAGTTTATGAGCCGGTTGAGCATGAAGTTTATAACTTTATTGAAAGATTATCTTTAAAAGGAATTGTTGATTTTAATAATGTTATAAAACCTGTAAGCCGGATAGATTTATACCAAAGACTGCTTGAAGCAAACGAAAAAAGAATTTCACTGACGGAATTAGAAAAAGAAGAGCTGGATTTCTACTTAAAGGATTTTTCTCTGGAAGCCAGTTTAAAAAACGGGCAGAGTGCAACAAAATTATCTTACCTGTTCAATGCAGATGAACAAGGCAGGGCAAGATTATTTTCATACAGCGATAATATTTTGAAATTAAATTTAGATCCTGTACAAGGTTATGAATTAAATTATGTTGAGGGGAATAAATCAACTATTTACTCAACTGGGTTAAATCTGTATGGTTACATAAATGATTACATTGGATTTAGTTTTTATTTAAGCGATGTTTCAGAATCCGGTGAATCTGCAAAAAATCTTTTCCCCTTCTCTAAAAAAACGGGTGTAATATTAAATACTGTTAGTGAAAATAGTATTGGCTACTCTGATTTCAGAACAACTTTAACTGCTGATTGGTCGTGGGGAAATATTTCTGTTGGTAAAGATGTAATTGAATGGGGTTATGGTAAAAGCGGTAAGCTGGTTCTTTCTCAAAAAGCTCCTTCCTTTCCATTGATAAGACTTGATATTTCTCCAACTGATTGGCTGCGATTTAATTATTTTCACGGCTGGTTAAATTCCAGTGTTATTGATTCTGCACTATCTTATCCAACCTTAATGAATGATCCGAATGTTAAGCGGGAAGTTTTTAAAGAAAAATATATTGCTTCACACACAATTTCAATAATACCATTAAAGGGTTTGGAAATTTCTTTAGGGGAATCAATTATTTACGGAGATAAATTAAAAGTAGTTTACTTTTTTCCGTTAATGTTTTTCAGAGCTATGGATTATTATAACAGTAATTACAATAATGGGGCAGGTGATAATTCCCAATTTTTCTTTGGAGTAAGCTCCAAAGGACATATAAAAAATACTCATCTCTTCGGAACAATTTTTATTGATGAAATCAGCATTACTAATTTGTTTGACAAAGCAAAAAGAAAAAACCAAACCGGGTTTACAATTGGCGCTTCAGAATCAGATCTTGTAATTGATAATCTTTCCGTTTCAACAGAGTACACAAAGATTTATCCTTTTGTCTATGAGCATTTTGTACCAACACTCACTTATGAAAATCATTCTTACGAGATGGGACATTGGATTGGAAGCAATGCCGATATTTTTTATTTATCTGCAAATTATAGATTCCTCAGAGGATTAGAATTAACCTGCTGGACAGAATATGTAAGAAAAGGGGAACCAGGAACAGCCGATGAGCAACATACTCTTCCGCAAAAAGGATTTCTATCCGGTTATGTTGATAAATATTTTTATTTAGGAGCTGAATTCAAATTCCAGTTAATTCATTCTTTGTTTGTTAAAGGAGAATACCAGATAACTGATAAACTTCTTGATAAACAAAATATCAAACTGAAAGAGCACAGTTTTTCATTTGCAGTTTACTATGGGATGTAGTTTAATTGATAAGTTTTATTAAATCCTGAATTGTCCGCCATTTATTTCAAATCTCCCTCGTTATTCGATCTGCCGGAAACAAATCAAAAAAGCCCTATTGTAATTTCAGAGAAATAAACTCTGGTGATTATCTGACAAATGGATAATAATGCTCACCAATTATAGTAGGAAAAAGTAGGCTAACATTATAGTAATGATTGAACCGACTATTATATTTACACTTTCAAGTTTATTTTGAAAATCTGCAGGGCCCATCAATCTATCAAGCTGTTCTTTTAAGCAATAGGTCTTTTCACGTGTTTCGTTGTAAAATGTTATATCATCTTTATCGTTTATAACTGAGGTTTTTGATAATTCCATCTTTTCTTCAACTATTTCATTCATCTTAAAACTTTACCTTTCTAATCAAAATTCATTGAAAGAGTTGCATAATTCATACCACGCTTTCTATAAGCAATGTGGGATGCAAAGACTATTTACTGGCTAAACAAATACTGCACAAGTCCGATAATATTTATTGAAGCGAAAAAGCACGAAATGACCGACGTTTCAAAACAGATAAAAAATTTAAAGATTCAAAAAACCTTTGCATATTACAGGTGAAAAATGGAAATAGAAGCAGTATCGAATAATTTATTTTTCCCAAATAGTGCAGAAAATAACTCAAAGCAAGAAATTAAATCTTCAGAACAAAAACAAGATAAGTTTGGGATTTCTGAAAGAGCAGTTCAATTGAGTAAAGCTTCTTCAGATAGTATGAATATAGAAGAAATCAAAAACAGAATTAATGCCAGGTTTTATGATTCTGATGAAGTAATTAGGGAGATCTCAAGTCAAATTCTCAAAGAGATAGAAAACATATGAAAGCCGTCTAAAAATTACTATGTTACCTTTCATAATAAGGTTGTGAACAACTATTTTTATACTTTTAAATGTTAGATGACAATTCTCAAAACAACAGGCTGCAATTAATCGGTAAATTAAATGCAAGCTTTGTACACGAAATAAGAAACCCGCTTTACGCCCTTAAATTAAATCTCGATTATTTAAAGCTTGTCGAAGATATACCTCAGGATGCAAGAGAATCTATAGAAGCATGTACCGAAGCTCTCGGAAGGATTCAATTCCTTATCGAAAATATTCTTGATATTTCCAGGAAAACAAAAACTCAATTGGAAAAGTGTTCTCTAAATGAAATCACTAGACAGGCAAT
>CAYNUV010000349.1:0-3993 GCA_964400245.1 uncultured Ignavibacteriaceae bacterium | reverse complement strand
TTGACACAGCCAAAATACTTTTTTCAAGTTTACTAATTAGAGTTTCAAAATATTTTCTATATTTGATTAACCTTATTCTTTTGCTATTCCATTTAACTAATGATTGGACAAAAAAAAGCGAAATTCCTACAATCAGTGAAGCCAACACAGAAAAAATAATGTTATGATCAACATTTAAACCAAAAATATTTACTGAAGAAGAATCCAAAAAAAAACCTGTTGATTATTTCCTATTATTAAAAGATAAATTAAACAAATAGATAACTTAGAATAACTATATTTTTATAAACAAGCTAAACATTGTCCAGAAGCATAAAAGAGTTTTCCCGATAATTATTTGACTCTGTAAAATGTTTGCTTTCATATTTACAAATTTTATTAACAGGACAATTGCCGCACAAAGGTTTAGCAGACTTACAAATTTCTCTTCCTAATCTGATAAGATTTGTATGAAAGGAATGAGCAATTTTATCCGGTAAATTTTTATTGATTGCAAAAAAGGTTTTATCCGGTGAAGAAGTTTTAACTAATCCAATTCTATTTAAAGTTCTATGAACATGTGTATCTACAGGACAAACATTTCTCATTAATGAAAAGAGAAGAACACAGCTTGCAGTTTTGATTCCTATCCCAGAATGGTTAGTCAATTCTCTTAGAACTTCTTCATCTTTCATTTTCTTTAAATGATCTAAAGAAATTTTTCCTCTTTCTTTTATTAAGGATGTTAAAAGATTATGTATAGCTTTTGATTTTTGCTTACCTAACCCAGCTATTCTGATTAATTTTTCTATTTGTGAAATCTTTAATTCAGCGATTTTTTCCCAGGAAGAATATTTCTGCTTAAGATTATTATATGCTTTGAATGAATTCCTGTCATTTGTATTCTGGGAAAGAATTGTCGCGATTAAAAGATCAACAGGGTTTGGTAGTTTTTTACTTCTTTCCGGAATACCAAACTTTTTTATAAGAAGATTGTTGATTATTCTTATTTGTCTTTTCAAAATTCTTTTAAATAATTTAATTGAGATTAGCAGTTAATATACACCTATCATTAAACTATCATCAAATTATTTTATTTTAGTATAAATATTTTTTAATTCTTCGGAGAAAGAATGTCAACATTAATGGTAAGTATTTCAGGAATAAGAGGAATAGTTGGAGATGGACTTGATCCTGAAGTTCTCGTGAAGTTTACTTCTGCTTATGCTGATTTTATTGATAAAGGAAAAGTGGTAGTTGGTAGAGATGCCAGAATATCTGGTGAAATGGTAAATGAGATTGTTTCCGGAACTTTGATTGCAAAAGGTCTGGATGTAGTTGATATAGGAATTTGCCCTACGCCAACTGTTCAATACACGGTTAAGAGACTAAATGCTGCTGGCGGTATTGCAATCTCAGCAAGCCATAATCCAAATGAATGGAATGCTCTTAAGCTTTTGAACAGCACCGGACAGTTTATGACTCCTGAAGAGAATAAAACTTTAATGCAAATTCTTGATTCTCATAAAAATAATTTCAAATCCTGGAATAACTTAGGAAAAAGATTTACTACCGATGGAATTAAAGAGCATGTTAAAGATGTTCTTTCCCTTAAATATATTGATGTTGAAAAAATCAAAAAAAGAAATTTTAAAGTTCTTGTTGATTGTGTTAATGGAGCCGGAGTTTATGTAATTCCTGATCTTTTAAAAGAATTTGGTTGTGAAGTTATAGAAATGAATTGTGAAAAAACCGGAATTTTTCCGCGGCTGCCTGAACCTATTCCTGAAAACCTTGTTGAAACTATGAAAGCAGTTAAAGTATCTAAAGCCGCTATTGGAATAGTAGTTGACCCCGATGTTGATCGCCTTGTTTTAATTACTGAAGTAGGTGAACCTTTTGGTGAAGAGAATACAATTACACAGGCAGTAAAATTTATATTATCAAAGAAAAAAGGAAATGTTGTTGTAAATCTCTCAACAACAAGAGCAGTTGATGATGTTGCGGAATCAGAAGGATGTAAAGTGTTTCGTTCGCCAGTTGGTGAAGCAAATGTTGTAAAGAAGATGAAAGAAGTTGATGCAGTTATTGGTGGTGAAGGCAGCGGCGGAGTAATTTATCCTGCACTTCATTATGGAAGAGATGCTTTGGTAGGCATTGCAATTACTTTGCAGCATCTTTTAGAATTTGGAAAACCGATCTCAGAACTCAAAAAATCTTTACCACAATATTATATAGCGAAAAAGAAAATCGAGCTTGGAAACATTAAGCCTGATGATGTAATCAATACTCTGACTAAAAAGTTTAGTTCAGGAAATATAAACACTGAAGATGGATTGAGAATAGATTTTAATGATCATTGGGTACATTTTAGAAAATCCAATACAGAACCGATAATCAGAATTATTACTGAGGCAAAGTCTAAGGCAAAAGCGAAAGAGTTTTCGGAAAAGTATTTTAATGAAATTGAAAAATTGCAGGATTGAAAAATTACAGGATTATAAGAATGGAAAAATTAATTTCCCAATCTTTAATTTTTTCAATCTTTTAATTTTAATAAAGCTTACTTCTTTTTTGAATATAACTAAAAAGAGCTTTGTCGAAAGGTGAAGATGTTTCAATAAGGTTGTATTCTATATTTGAGTTGAGACATTCAGTTTTTAACTTTCCTATGAAATCGTTCATTGCTTCCTTGTAAGATTTTTGAATCTGGTATGGCTGAGTTGTTATTTCATCAGCCGTTTCAAGATCTTTAAATATTGCATCTTTGCCAAAAGAAAAACTTCTTTCAACAGGATCGAGAACCTGGAAAACAATTACTTCATGTTTCCTGTACCTGAAGTGTCTTAATGCTTTAAGTATCTTGTCAACATCATCAAAAAAATCTGAAACAATAATTACTAATCCCCTTCTTTTAATTTTCTCAGCAATTTCATTTAAACATTCTGCTGTATTTGTTTTTTCAGATGGAGTAATTACAGAAAGGTTTTTCAAAATCTCATGCAAATATGCTGAAGACATTTTAGGTGGAAAGTATTTAATAATCTTATCAGAGTATAATGCTAATCCAACCGCATCCTGCTGTTTAATCATCAGGTAAGAAAATGCAGCCACAAGAGTTGAAGCATAATGAATCTTTTTTACATTCTTTTCATATCCAAAATTCATTGAGTTACTGATATCCAGAAGAATATAACTTTTAAGATTTGTTTCTTCTTCGTACTGTTTGATGAAATATTTTTCAGTTTTGCCATATACCTTCCAGTCAATATCTTTTAAACCCTCACCCTGCATATAAGGTCTGTGCTGTGTAAACTCAACACTAAATCCATGGTAAGGACTTTTGTGAAGACCAATCATAAAACCTTCAACAACAAGTCTTGCACGAAGCTCTAATGAATTTAATTTTGAAATTACCGAAGGTTCTAAGAATTTTTTGTAATCCCGGGCTGTTACATCCATTTATTTTCCAGTTACTATTTTCTTTTCAGGAATTTCGGGTGGTATTCCCATATTTTCTATTTCTGCTTCCGCTGATATCGCAAGTTCGTGATCAGGAAAATTTTCTAAAAAAAGCTTATAAGTTTCAGTTGCTTCTTCATATTTTTCAACAGGTTCATTTGCAAGTAAGAATCCTGACATAAAAAGTGACTTTGCCGCAAGATTACTATCGGGATATTTATCAAATAACTCTCTATATATTTTTGCAGCTTTAATGAAAGATTCTTTTTCGGTAAGGTTTTTAATTTGCCTGTTCTGATAAATTCTGGCAAGATCCCACAAAGCACCCGGTGCGAGGTTACTCTCAGGATATTCTTCAATCAGAGCTTCATAAGCTTCTACTGCAGCATTACTATTATTTTGTTTTATACTTTCTTCTGCTTTATTAAGATAATCCTTATCAGAGAGATTTCCACAACCAGCCAATAAGAAGATAAAAAGAGTTAAACTTAGAATTGATTTCATTTAAATAACCACTTAATTGTATTAAACGGTTGATAAATTATATAAATA
>CAYNUV010000348.1:0-4002 GCA_964400245.1 uncultured Ignavibacteriaceae bacterium | reverse complement strand
AGAATTTATTCTTGTTGTTGAATAAAGTTTTCCTGCTGTTCGTTCCCTGTCTGCGTATGCAGAATTTTCAATATCATCTGCTTTTACAGATGCCCAAATTCCCTCTATGTTTCTAAAGAAGTAGTGAAACCTGAACCGTGGTAATTTTCTTCTTTCTAAAGAAATGTCATTGGCGATTGCTTGAAATTCCGGTTCGTCCAACATTGCTCTTGTTATTAGCAAACCTCTTAAAGCATTTTGCAAATCTTCTTTTGAAGTTGTGTTCTCAAAAATTGTTTCTGCAAAAAATTTTCCTGTTGCATCATCACCGGTTGCTTTGATTGAGCAAACTGCTTTGTAATCATCGCAGGGGGAATACAATCTTTCTTTCAGTTGCAATGCCGGATTTGTAATTACTGAAAGTAATTTTTCAATTCCGTTTCCTTGTTGTGTAATGTTGAATGTCGTTGCAATTTGTGTTGCTGCTGCCTCGCAAGTTGCAATGAAAGGTGTGTTTGAAATATTTCCTTTCGCAATTGAAAATTGCTCTGCAATTTCTTTGAAAGGATTTACCGGAAGTTTTCTTCCGGTTTCAGGGAAAGGAGTAACAGGATTATTGATTCCTTCAATCAGTTTGAACTTTCTGTCAAAATACTCTTGGCTTACTCCAAAGAAATCACAAACAAAATTTTTGCTGTCCTCGTCTCCTCCTTCAAGGGATGCACTTGATGCAAGTATGCGTAACTGTGGATGATGCGGATACAATCCTAAACGATTAAGCACAAGTTTAAGAAGGTATGCTACCTCCGTGCCTTGTGTGCCTCTATACAGATGTAACTCGTCAATTATTAAATGAAAAATCCTGTTTTGTTTTGCTGATTCTCTTTCTGCTTCCGGCAAATCTTCGCAAGCTAACCATTGTTTTGTCTCATCAAATATTCCTTTGTCAATATCCCTCATTAACATGATGCTCAACATGGAATAGTTCGTAATGAGGATGTCTGGCGGTGCAACCTGCATATCAAACCGGCTTCTCATTTCAGAACCGTCTAAGCGTTGGAAAAAGGATTTGAGTTCTTTCACTTTCTCTTGCTTTTTTTCATCATTTAGCTGAGTATATTCGGGTTCAAAAGGCAAAGTATTATTAATGTAGTTCTGAACATTTCTAAAATTATTTTCTAACTCTTGAAGTGCTTCTTTTAACTTTTTTACTTTCTTGTCATTAATAACAGTTGTTCCATCTTCTCTAATTTTATTTAGCTCTCCAGGAATTGGTGAGCTACCGTTGTATCTTCCAAAATAAATTGCATTGCCATTTGCGTTTGAGTTTAACCATTGCCTTGTATCATCAGAATCAAGTGCTTTTCTTAATCGGCTCATTTGGTCTTCAACCAATGCATTCATCGGGTAAAGAATTAATGCTCTAACTCCGGCTTTTCTTTTCTCATGTTGTCGTTGCCTTGCTGCATTACTCAAAGTAAAGTTTGATGTGTTTACGATTTGAGTTGTAGTAAGTCCTCCATCTACTCTTTCTTTCCACCATGTGTTTACAGTAGTCGGTTTTGCATGAGGAGTTTCCCAATTAGTAAATTCTTTGGCAAGCTGTACAAATAGTGGTAATAAAAACGATTCTGTTTTTCCCGAACCTGTTCCCGACGTAATGATACAATTATTTCCACGCAAAGCCTCTTTCAACATTTCTGCCTGATGCGAATACAGTTTGATATGTGATTGAAACAAACCGGTCTTAACAAGTTCTTTGAAAGTATTTGCTTCGTGTGCGTTTAATGTGTTTCCTAAATCTGCAAGCGTTAAATCATCAATGTGTTTGTCGCTAGAAATATAATCGGGCAAAGGTTCAATCCAAGGTTTACGGTAAAGAACTTTATCGTAATTGAGTAAAGCGTAGCGCTCTTTTTCAACACCTTCAAACTTAGTTCCAAATGCAGTTTTTATATAACGAATAAAATTTTCTTTTATCGTTTCAAATGAACCGATTGGGTCTTTCATTTAAACCTCAATTATATTTTGACCAAGTTGGGAGAAAATATTGCGAGTAAGAGAAGGTATTAAATTGCCATAAACATCATAGGTGGTACCGTTAATTTTTTTCTGGTCTGGAATATGTCCACTCATCATTGTTAATGCTTTATTAATAAATCTAGGTAAAGGAACTGTAGTTGGAACAGCTAATGAATTTGTATTTTTATCAAATAAAAGAATATTTCTCTTTAATTTATGAAGAATAAAATATCTTCCCCATTCTGGATCTATTCCCTTATTTCTGTAGTTGTTATCAACGTAGCATTTTCCATTTAACCACAATTTATATCTGATATTGTAATTATTGAAACTATATTTTAGTAAACAAAGGTCTTTATTAAAATCATTATAAGATTTTTCGAATTTAAGATTAACCGGATTAAAAAATTGTCTAGCCCATTCATAGTCGTGTCCTTCATCTTCTATAAGCCGATTTTCATAATCATCTATTTTTGATGAAGTTATTAATAATAAAGGTTGTATAAATATTGATGGATTAAACAAGATTTTCAAATTCAAGTCTTCGCATAAACTTTTAAATCGTTTTTCACCATAATTATCGTTGTTATCACCTTGCATGGATAAATTAATAGTTTGAGGAATTATGTAATCTAAACACATATCTTGCTCTATAGCATTATCAATTTTTATCCTGATTTTTAATCCTTTTGATTTCCTGTTTATTTCTTCTATTAAATCTGGATGTCTTGCACCAATCAAAATGGCTTGTCTTCCAATAAATTCGCGGTTTGGAATAAGAATAACTTGTGGTTTATTTATTAAAATTTTTTGGTTTATATAATCAACATCAATATGTCCTAAACTTTCAAGATAACGTAAAGAAAGGTGCTTATAATAATTTACATTGTTAATTTTTTGTAAAACTAAATGATTGTTAACTATTTGTTCGAAAGTTGAAAAATATTTTTCGAAAGATAATTTGCCAGAGCTAGACAAAAATAATAACATAATATCCTTAACAGGATTGTAAGAATTTTGATTACGTAGATCTAATTTTATTAGTTGATTTACGGAAGTATTTAACTCTGGAAGAAAATGATGTTTAGACTGAGCATAAAATAAATTTTGCATAGAAAGCTTTAACAATTCGTTTCCATGCCAAAGATATTCACAATCATTGTCAGTTATTTCTGCCCAAGCATTTCTATATGGAATTTCAGAAAAAAAGTTAGAATTGGTATATGGTTGGACAAATCTGATATATTGGTTGGCTTTCAAAGAAATTTCAACATTGATGTCTTTTCTAATTTTCTTCGGTAATTTATATATTGATAAATTTTCCTGCGCATTAGTTAATCCGATTTCTTCTTTATTATCAAAATATCTTACTATCAGGAATTTACCGGGAGGAATATTCTTAACAGTTATTGATGGATTAGTATCGAGTAAATAATCCCTTTGGTTTAACTTCAACATATTATTAAACAGAATAAACGTATCCGATGAGATATTTACACCAAAATCCTCCAAAAAGTCTTTTGGTAGAGAATTAATAAGTTTAAATAAGTAAAGATTGTATAGACCCTCGAAATCAAATCTTTCAAGATAATTTGTAAAGTCTTCGTTTAAGCTATTTGTTATTTTTTGTAATCCTTTTTCATTACATAATATGAAAAATTCTTCACCTGGTATAAATGTGTCAGTTTCAATCCAGCCATTTAAAAAGTAATTGGTACCGCTAATAAAAAAAACTATATCTTTTGGAGTAAAAAGTGCCTGCCATCTGTTAAACTCATCTTTTAATTTTAATCTTTTATTATTTAAAACTATATCAGAAGTATCTATGCTAAGTTTTTTAGACCAGTTATTTATTTCATAATCTACTTTTATTTCATCATTAAAAATTAGTTCCTCGGGGAATTCATTTTTAGAAAATATTCTAAAAAAGAAATCAACTTTTTCATCATTGAAATTAATATTTAATCCGCACTTATAGCTGCTAATGTCCAGGGTTTAGCA
>CAYNUV010000347.1:0-4009 GCA_964400245.1 uncultured Ignavibacteriaceae bacterium | reverse complement strand
AGGAGAATTTATTCTTTATAACAGGGACAGACTGATTTTGGAAAATCTTCAGTTGAGCAAAATGATTGAAAAAGATTTTATTCCTTTAAATGAAGAAGACACTTTAGGTAATTTAGTTGATGTAATCGAGCGGTCAAAAAGAAATATATTTCCTATCCTTGATGATAATGAAAGGCTTTTGGGAATTGTAGTGCTTGATGATGTGCGTGAAATAATTTTTGAAAGGAATTTATATAACCTGATTTTAATGAGAGATATAATGGCAAAACCTTCCGCAGTAATTGATGTTAAAGAAAAGATGTATGATATCGTAAAAAAAATTGATGAATTAAATGTATGGAATTTGCCCGTTGTTGATGAAGGCAAATATGTTGGTTTTATATCAAAATCGAGTGTACTTAGTCATTACAGGAATTTATTATTACGCCAGGCAAGAGGTTAAGGAATTAATTTAAATCTGCTTGAAGTTTCTTCTTATCCCATCTATAAACCACTCATCAATAAAATCAAATTTTCCCCGGTATAAAATCAATTTTCTGAAACAATAATTCTTCTTATGCGTCTGAATCTGTAAAAAGAAAATTTTCCAAGGAGGAGAAATGAGATTAGCTACAAATAAAAACAGGTTTCAGCAATTCTTAACTGCATTAGTAATTGCAGGTTCATTCTTACTTTTAGTTTCCTGCAGTTCAGAATCTTTTACTCAACAGGAAGATGAAAAGAAACAAAAAGGAGAACAAACTCTGTACTTCACAGAAAATGAAGACGGAAGTAAAACGGAATACGAAGTACATTTTAAAGATCGTGAAATAACCTCCATTAATAAAAATGGAGATAAAATTCCTGATGAAGAAATTAAAGATTATGAAGACCTCGTTAATGATGAATTGAATTCAATAAGAAAAGATAGGTTTGATTTCTTTGTTCATCCATCACCACACGTATTTCATTTTGACATGGATGAATTTCACAAAAATATGGAGGAGATGAGAGAAAATTTTAAAGGCGATAATTTCGTTTTCAAGTTTGATAACAAAAAGTTTAAAGAAGATATGGATAAGCTTGAGGAAGATTTAAAAGACTGTGACGATATTGTAATTCATATTGATAAAGATAAAATCAGGGGAAATATTGATGAAGGATTAAAACAACTTGATAAACTTAAAATGCACAAGTTCAATTTTGATTTTGATAATGATGAACTTGATGAAAATATGAAACGGATTGAAATTGAATTGAAAAATTTTGGTGATGACCAGGGACTTAATATGGAAGAGCTTGAAGATGAAATGAAAGCACTCGAAGAAGAAATAGGCGATCTTTCCAAAGAGATGGAAGAGCTTGATAAAGAAATAAAAAACCTGGACAACTTCCTTGATGCAGTAAAAAGTGAGCTGGTTAAAGATGGTCTGATCAAAAATACTGAAGAGGAATTTGAACTTGAGCTTTCATCTGCAAAAATGGAAGTAAATGGTGAGAAAGTTCCGGATAATCTCCTTGAAAAATATAAACCATTATATAAAGAACATTTCGGAAAAGAAATAAAAGGTGAGATAAAGTTTCAGAATTAAGCGAAGGAAGAAAGTTGGAATGATGAAATATTGGAATAATGAATTCAATCAAAATGAAAAATTGAATGTTGAGAATTGATAGTTGGATATTGATTATTGTATTAATGTTCAATAATCAATTTTCAATCAGCAATATCAATGATATATACAGTTTTCCCCAAATCATCTCTTCCCCAAATCCGGTTCCTCTCCACGGTGCCGGATTTTTTATTTTGATTAAATTAAAAAACTATTGTATAAGAAGTTTACTCTCAACTTGAGACATTCCTTTGGTTGTATTATGAACCAGAAAATTCATTACCCCAATTATATACCTTACACAATGAAAAAATTTAGTTTAAACAAAAAATTTTATCTATATTAAAATCTTAAAGGTGTCAAAATCAATAAAAACTTTCTAATTAAATGAAGATATTAATGCTCTGTTATGAATATCCTCCTCTAGGTGGAGGTGGAGCTAAAGTAGTTCATGGCCTCATTTCAGAATTAGTGAAGCAGGGACATGCAGTTGACCTAGTAACAATGGGTTTTAAAAATCTTCAAAGGTATAGAAAATCTAAAAACCTTAATATTTATTATGTAAGGTGTTTCCGGTTAAAAACCGATATATGCACACCTTTTGAAATGGTGACGTATTTGATTATGGCTTTACCTTTAATTCTAAAATTGTGCAGACAAAATAATTATGATATTAACCATACACATTTTATATACCCTGATGGAATACTTGCATACATTTTAAAAATAATTACAGGTTTACCTTATGTTGTAACTGCTCATGGCTCGGATGTACCCGGTTATAATCCTGATAGATTTGTAACTATGCATAAGTTTCTTAAACCTTTGGGGAAAAGAATAATTGCAAATTCCCAAAGAGTGATTGTACCAAGTGTAAATCTTGAGGATTTAATTAAAAAAATTTCCCCAAAAGTAAACTCAACAATTATACCTAATGGGATCGACCTGAATAAATTTACACCAAACGGAAATAGAGAAAAGAAAATATTGGTAGTTACCAGAATGTTTGAAAGAAAAGGTGTTCAGTACTTTCTTCAGGCACTCCCGGATTTAAAGTATGGCTACAATATTAATATTGTTGGTGATGGCCCTTATTTAGAAACCTTAAAGAGAATTGCAGCAGATAAAAAATTAAAAGTAAATTTTTTAGGTTTTATTGATAATAACTCTAAAGAACTGCGTGAGCTTTATGAAAGCTCGATGATTTTTGTTTTTACATCCGAAGCAGAAAATTTTCCGATTGTGCTTTTAGAAGCAATGATTGCAGGCTTAGCGATAATTACAACGAATGATACCGGGTGTGCTGAAGTTGTTGGGGATAGTGCAATTTTAGTTACCTCAAAAAATTCCGAAGCAATTAAAAATGCTTTGGAAAAATTGGTAAATGAGCCTGCTCTTTGTATTGAATTAGGGAAAGCTGCAAGAAAAAGAGCTGAAGAATACTTTGGATGGGCATCTATTTCAGCTAAATATATTCACCTATATTCTCAATTCAGAAAACCATCTCTGATACAAGAAGCAATAAACCTTTAATAAAATAAATCCGCAGGTGTTGTACCGGGTAATTAAGTTCAACTTTAGAGAAAATAAAATACTGCAGGTAAGATGAAAATTTGTTTTATATGCATGGAAATTTTTGCCTGGAATAAATATGGAGGCTTTGGCAAAGCTACGAGAATAATTGGAAAAGAATTAGTTAAATGTGGAATAGAGGTTTCTGCTGTTATTCCTAGAAGAAATGGACAAAGAGAATTTGAAGTTCTTGACGGCATAAAAGTTTTTAGCTTTCAAAAAACAAATCCTTTCTATGCAAGAAAATTATTTAAAAAATGTAATGCGGATATTTATCATTCTGAAGAACCTTCATTCGGAACATACCTTGCAATGAAGGAAATGCCGGAAAAAATTCATTTAATAACATCAAGGGATACGAAGTTCTTTAATGATTGGGTTAGAGAATTTATAAATCCTTCTTTTAATAAAATACAAGTGCTTGCAAATTACTTATACGAGGATAATTATTTTGTAAAAAGATCAGTACGAAAAGCAAACAGAGTCTTTTGTGCTGCAAAATTTCTTAACGTTAAAGTCTCAAAAAAATATTCATTGAAAAGCGAAGTTGGGTTCCTCCCAACTCCTATTGAAGTACCGAAAAAAGAAATTGTAAAATCTGAATTTCCTACAGTGTGTTATTTAGCCAGATGGGATAAAAGAAAGAAGCCGGAACTGTTTTTCCAATTAGCTGAATCCTTTCCTGAAATAAAATTTATTGCTATTGGAAAGGGACGCAATAATAATTATGACAGATATTTGAGGAAGAAGTATTCTAATTTAAAAAATCTGACAATGACCGGTTTC
This sequence comes from uncultured Ignavibacteriaceae bacterium, assembly GCA_964400245.1. Taxonomy (GTDB): domain Bacteria; phylum Bacteroidota; class Ignavibacteria; order Ignavibacteriales; family Ignavibacteriaceae; genus RBG-16-34-14. The sequence continues at coordinate 62 of CAYNUV010000347.1, read as the reverse complement.
ATTAATCAATTTGAAACTGATGAATTATCTAAAATTTTAGAAACAAGCTGGATATTGGTTAA
>CAYNUV010000346.1:0-4014 GCA_964400245.1 uncultured Ignavibacteriaceae bacterium | reverse complement strand
ATCAAGAACTGAGATTTATTAGAATTCCTTTAATACTTGTAGCGGCTGGATTAAACATGCTGCTGCTTGATTAAACCGCCTGCGAAACAAAGTAATTATTATCCTTTACCTGGTGAATAGAATCTCTCAATACTCCTAATGATCTCTGGCTCAACAGATCTATTTTTACAAGTCCAAGATCTTCCACTTATCATTCATTTATATATCATAATTTATAATCCTACAAAGTTTGATTATCATAACCCTATTTGATAATTTTAATTTTCAATATTGAATAATCATGGTGTTATGTGACTAAATTCCTGGGAGTAGACTATTTTAATATTCAATCTCTTCTTTCCGAAGAAGAATTGATGATACGTGATCTTGTAAGAGAGTTTGTCAGCGAAGAAATCATTCCTATAATTGAAGAATATAATAGGGAAGGAAAATTTCCGCTTCAGCTTGTTCCAAGAATGGCAGAAATAGGATTGTTCGGCTCAACACTTCCATCCAAGTATGGCGGCTCTGATATGAACAATGTTGCTTACGGACTTGTAATGCAGGAGCTTGAAAGAGGCGACAGCGGAATCAGGAGTTTTGTTTCAGTGCAAAGTGCTCTTGTTATGTATCCCATCTTTACCTTCGGCAGTGAAGAACAAAAAGAAAAATGGCTGCCGCAACTTGCAAAAGGTGAGAAGATCGGATGCTTCGGTTTAACTGAACCGGATTATGGCTCTAACCCTGGAGGTATGGTAACAAAAGTTGAAAAAGTAAGCGGAGGATACAAGCTTAACGGCGCCAAAATGTGGATTACCAACGGAACAATCTCAGATGTTGCTGTCGTTTGGGCTAAGCTTGATGGAATTGTAAGAGGCTTTCTCGTTGAAAAAGGAATGAAGGGTTTTACAGCTCCTGAAATGAAAGGGAAACACTCACTTCGTGCCTCGGTAACTTCAGAATTAATTTTTGCAGATGTTTTTGTTCCTGATGAAAATCTTTTTCCTAAAACAGATGGATTAAAGAATGCCTTAATGTGTCTTAACCAGGCTCGTTACGGAATTGCCTGGGGTGTTGTCGGTTCAATGATGGCTTGTTATGATGCTTCTTTAAATTACGCTAAAACAAGGGTTCAGTTCAGTAAACCGATTGCAGCTTACCAGATGACACAGGAAAAATTAGTTTATATGCTTACTGAAATAACCAAAGCTCAGCTTTTGAATGTTCAGCTTGGCAGAATGAAAGATGCAGGTACTTTAAAACATAATCATGTTTCTTTGGCGAAAAGAAATAATTGTGAGAAAGCTCTGGATATCGCAAGAGTAGCAAGGGAAATTTTTGGCGCAAACGGAATTCTTGATGAATATCCGATAATGAGGCATTCAGCAAATCTTGAATCCGTTAAAACTTATGAAGGTACACACGAGATGCATACACTTATCATTGGTGAAGATATAACAGGCTTTGCAGCTTTTGATTAACTTAAACTGAGAGAGGGCATTATTAAAGAGAAAGAAAAAATTCAGGAAGGATTAACATTTGACGATATCCTTCTTGTTCCTGCAAGATCATCTATTCTTCCAAGAGAAGTTGATATAACAACACGCCTTACAAACGAGATAAAACTTAACATTCCTTTTATTTCTGCTGCAATGGATACAGTTACTGAATCTGAAATGGCAGTTGCAATTGCCCGTGAAGGTGGTATTGGAATTCTACATAAGAATATGACTATTGAAGCACAATGTGAAGAAGTTGATAAAGTTAAACGTTCTGAAAGCGGAATGATTAGGAATCCTATTACTCTTACGCCGGATAAAACTATTGGTGATGCTCTTGATATTATGAAGAAATACAGAATATCCGGAATTCCCATTGTTGATGAAAAAAATAAGCTTGTTGGTATCTTAACAAACAGAGATCTTAGATTTGAACCTAATAAGAAACTCAAAGTTAAAAACCTGATGACCAAAGAAAATCTTATTACTGCTCCACTTGGAACCAATCTGGAAAAGGCAGAAAAGATTTTACAGAAATACAAAATTGAAAAACTTCCGGTTGTAGATAATAATGATATCATTAAAGGTCTTATCACTTATAAAGATATTTTGAAAAAAAAAAAACATCCGTATGCCTGTAAAGATGAACATGGAAGATTAAGAGTGGGAGCAGCAGTTGGAATTACTCTTGATACAATTGAAAGGATTAGTTCATTATCCAAAGCTGGTGCTGATGTAATTGTTATTGATACTGCTCATGGCCATTCAGTGGGAGTTATGAAAGTAATTAAAGAAGCAAGGAAAAAATTTAAATATGAACAGATAATTGCAGGTAATATAGGAACTTATGAAGCAGCAATTGATTTATTGAATTGCGGTGTAGATGCCGTTAAAGTTGGAATCGGACCCGGTTCAATTTGTACAACAAGAGTTATTGCCGGTGTTGGAGTACCACAGATTACTGCAATCGCTGAAGTTTATAGTGGAGTTAAGAAAAAAGGAATTCCCGTTATTGCTGATGGTGGAATTAAACAAACAGGTGATGTTGCAAAAGCTATTGCAGCCGGAGCAGATTCTGTTATGATTGGCGGTTTGTTTGCAGGTGTTGAAGAAAGTCCTGGAGAAAAAATATTATTTGAAGGCAGAAGCTTTAAGCTTTACCGTGGAATGGGTTCTCTTTCTGCAATGAAACGAGGAAGTAAAGACAGGTATTTCCAGGATGTTGAGGATGATATTGCCAAACTTGTTCCTGAGGGTGTTGAAGGACGTGTTCCTTATAAAGGTTTTCTTGCTGATACAATATACCAGCTTGCAGGAGGATTAAGAGCTGCAATGGGTTATTGCGGTGCAAAGGATATTATTCATCTTAAAACAAAAACTAAGTTTGTAAAAATTACTTTAGCAGGTTTAAAAGAAAGTTATCCCCATGATGTAATCATAACCAAAGAAGCTCCGAATTATCATACTAATAGTTAAAGAAATTCAGCAGGGCACTTATTCTTTTACCAACCAGATAAATGAAAATGTTTAAAGTATTAGTTGTTGCATATTATTTTCCGCCAATGGGTTTGAGCGGTGTACAGAGAACTCTGAAGTTCGTTAAATACATGAAGAATTACGATTGGGAACCGACTGTTATTACTTCCGGAAACGTTGGTTATTTTGCGCACGATAATTCTCTGTTAAAAGAAGTTGATGAAACCGGAATAAAGGTTATTAGAGTTGGTGCTAAAGAACCTAATTCTCTTTTATCAGGGTTCGGAACTATTAAACCTCCAAGGGAATCAGTTAGGAAAATTCTAAGCAGAATCAGCCAGACATTTTTTATACCTGATAATAAAATCTCCTGGTCAAAGCTTGTCTATAAAAAAGTAAAAGAGCTTTTGAAGGATGAACATTTTGATGGCATTTATATAACTGCACCACCATTCTCTTCTTTTTATCATCTCAGAAAATTAAAGAAGGAATTTGATGTTCCAATTATGGTAGATTACAGAGACCTCTGGTATGGAAGCTATTTTGCTTTTTACCCAAGCCCGGCTCATAAAAGTCTTCATAAAAGAATGGAATACTTATCATTAAAAGCCGCTGATAAAATAATTGTTACTAACAGGAAGATAAAAGAGAAACTTATTAAGAATTTTAAATTCTTAACATTTAATGATATCATAATTATCCCACATGGTTTTGATCTTCAGGATTTTGAAAATGTACTGCCGGATCCGAAATTTAATGATAAGATGATTATTACTTATGCAGGAATTTTTATGGAGTATAATACTCCAAAATATTTTCTGCAGGCATTCAAGAAGCTTGCTGTTGAAAGGCCTGACATTGTTTCTAAAATACAACTTAACTTTATTGGCTATCTTGGTAAAGAGAACCAGGAGCTTGTTACAAAATTAAATCTTGAGGAATTTGTAAAAGAATTTGGTTATGTAGATCATAATGAATCTATAAAAAAAATTGTATCCAGCGATGTTCTTTGGTTAATGGTTGGCAGGAAAAAAAATATTGATGCAATTCTTCCCGGTAA
>CAYNUV010000345.1:0-4021 GCA_964400245.1 uncultured Ignavibacteriaceae bacterium | reverse complement strand
TGCTATATATTCTCAACTTTTTGTCACAACCCTGCGCGAGTTTAAAGTACATTTATTATGAGAATGTTTAAACATCTTAAACTTATTAATGTTGAGAAATCTCCTGTTTTATTTTATCATAGGTTGAAAGAAGTTTTTGTTTAGTCTGCATAAGTTCCTGTGATATTACTTTCACTTCTCCAAGAGCGGGCATAAAATTAGTATCGCCATTCCATCTCGGCACAATATGAAAATGAATATGATCATCTATTCCAGCACCTGCGCATTTACCTATGTTAGCCCCAATATTAAAACCCTCAGGTCCGATAGAAAGACTGAGAGCTTTAACAGCAAGCTGCAGCTTTTCCATCACTTCGGAATTTTCTTCAGGAGTCAACATTCCAAGTTCACTTTTATGAGCAAACGGAATAATCATCAGGTGACCATTATTATATGGATAGAGATTGAGGACAGTAAATGTTAACTCGCCTTTGTCTACCAGCAAATTAGTCAGATCGTTTGGATCTTCATTTCCAAGTTCGCAAAGTACACATTGATCTTTTTTTCCTTTGTTAAGGAATGAATCAATATACTGCGAGCGCCATGGTGACCAGAGTCTATTCATTAGTTTGATTAAAAATTTTAAACAGTAATTACTAAAATGTCATGTCACTACTTCACCACTCTAAAAATCCATCCATCATCCATTTCAATATAACATCATACATCTTTAATGAGCTTCTTCTCTCGATTTATTATATTCATCTATTATCTTTTGTTCAACTTCTTTCGGTACTTCTTCATAGTATGCAAATTTTCTTTTATAATTTCCTCTTCCCTGAGTCAAACTCCTGAGTGTGGAAGAATATTTATATAATTCTGCAAGAGGTACATTAGCTTTAATTTTTTGAAATCGTCCATCAGAATCCATCCCCAAGATTTTTCCTCTTCTGCTTGAAATGTCTCCCATTACATCTCCCATATACTCTTCAGGGACTATTACTCCAACTTCATAAATAGGTTCAAGAAGACAAGGCTTAGCAACAAGAAAACCTTTTTTAAAACATTGGGCAGCAGCTAATTTGAAAGACATTTCATCAGAGTCAACAGTATGATATGATCCATCAAATAAAGTAACTCTAACATCTACAACTTTATTTCCAGATATTACACCTTTCTCTAATGAATCAACAATTCCTTTTTCAACAGCAGGAATAAATCTACCCGGCACTACACCACCAACAATTGCATCAACAAATTCAAATCCTTTGCCTCTTGGTAAAGGTTCCATTTTAAAATAAACATGACCAAACTGCCCGCGGCCACCTGATTGTTTTTTATGTTTGTATTCAACTTCATCAAGCTTACCTTTTATAGTTTCGCGGTAAGGAACTCTTGGTTCGATTAAATCAACATCAACACCGTATCTTTCTTTTAATCTTTTAACAGCAAGTGAAAGCTGTAATTCACCTTGTCCAGAAATTATAGTTTGTGAAATTTCAGGATCAAACTTAACACTGAAGGATGGATCTTCTTCGTGTAAAGTATGTAAACCGGAAGCAATTTTATCTTCATCACCTTTTGCTTTAGGAACTATTGCACCCCTGATTACATCTTCAGGAAATTCAATCGGTTTAACAGTAACCGGAAGATTTTTTGAAGCGAGAGTATTATTAGTGTGAGTATCCTTTAATTTTACCACGGCACCTAAATCTCCTGCAGCAAGATTGGGAACTTCTTTCCTGTTATGTCCATTTAAGATTGAAAGCTGGCTTAATCTCTCTGTTTTATTGTTATTTTCATTTATCAAATCCAAACCAGGATGAATCTTTCCTGAAAAAACTTTAAAGAGAGATAGTTCTCCAACATGCTGCTCGGAAATAGTTTTAAAAATAAATAGTACAGGTTCACCTGAAGTATCTGGTTTAAGCAAAACTTTTTTATCGGAGGTAGCATAAGAAACCTCTTCTCCTCCTCTATCAGCAGGAGATGGAAAATATTTTGCAGCAAAATCAAGAAAATTGTTTATACCAACCCCTTTTATTGCTGATATAGCAAATACAGGGCTTAGATTTCTTTTTACTAAAGCCAGTTTTATTCCTTCATTCAAATCATCATCTGAAAGTGTTCCCTGCTCAAAAAATTTATTCATTAACTCTTCAGTTGTCTCAGCAACTTTCTCAATCAATTCAGTTCTGTAGCTTTCAGCTTTTCCTTTAAGGTCTGCCGGAATTTCAGTTTCAGTAATCTTTTTGCTTCCAGCATCACCATAAGTGAAGGCTTTCATCTTTAAAACATCAATAACAGTGTTAAAATTTAATCCTTCTGTTTGCGGGAAAGTAATGATTGTAGCTCCCGAAGATAATCTTTCCTTGGCAAGCTTTTCAGTTTGTTCAAAAGTTGAATGTTCATTATCTACTTTATTAACAATTACAGCAGACGGGAGTTTAAATTCATCAATAAATAGTCCTGTTGTTTCCGAACCAACTTCAACACCTTCAGCAGATTTTAATACCATTACAGCAGTATCACAAACCCGCATTGCAGCTTTAACATTTCCAATAAAATCAGAATATCCCGGTGTATCAAGAATATTAATTTTAGAATTGTTCCATTCTAGATGAAGTAATGAAGTTGAGATTGAGATTTTTTTTTCTATTTCATTAGGTGTGTAATCGGAAATTGTATTTCCCTCTGCTATATTTCCAATCCTGTTTATTTCATGAGCCGTAAATAATAAGACTTCGGACAGGGAAGTTTTTCCACTTCCGCTATGCCCGATAAACGCAATATTCCTTATGGAATCCGGACCATATTCTTTCAAGGGTTAGCCTCCTAAAGTTCCAAGGTGAGTTAAAAATTGTTAACGATTGTTTTTTCTGAAGGTGTTCCAAAAAGTGCTGACTCCATTTGTAAGTGCGGAGAGGTTTTTAATTAATCCTGAAACAGAACCTTCAAAACCTCCCCTTAATTTTTCTTCAAGTTCTAAAATTGTATCTACTCTGTCTTTTACATTATACATTATTTTCTTCGCTGTGTGAACCGGTTCAGATAAATCCTCCGATAACCTGGTTAACTTTTCACTTAACTCGGTTACAGTATTTATTAATGGTTGAAATTCATCTGCAAGAGTTCTTACGTCTTCCCTTAATCCTTCAAAGGACTGCGTTATTTTTTTGAGATAAACGATAAGTGCAACGCATAGACACGTTGCAGCAGCAAGTAAAATAATTGTAAAGATACTGACTACATCCATAGTTATTAAGAATTCCTCGATTCTTTATATGCATCAACGCCTGATTTAAATGCTGTTTTCAGTTTGTCTGTTTCTTCTTCAATAACTTTTTTTCCTGTTTGGAATGCACTGCCAGCTTTTGTTTTTGCATCGGTAAAAATGCGTTCAGCATCTTTAAGCAATTCATCGGATTTTGTTTTTGCATCGGTGATAATCTTTTCGGATCTCTTCTTCCCTTCATTTATAAGATCTTTTGCTTTTGTTCTTGCATCAGCCACATAACGTTCAGCATCATCAATATATTCATCGGTCTTTAGTTTAATATCTTTTCTTAATTCTTTACCGCTCTTGGGAGCAAAAAGAAGTCCTAAAGCTGCACCAATAGCTCCACCGGTCAACAACCCAATTAATAAACCTTTTCCAAAATTATTTTCCTTTGCCATTTTATTCTCCTTTTTATTATGTCATTTATACATTTTGAATATAACAACACACCGTGCGAAAATCAAGAACATACTTGCTAACTGCTTTAAGTATAGATAATTGTATCACATGTTACTCACAATAGCCTGTGCAAATTCAGAAGTTCTTACTTCGGTTGCTCCTTTCATCTGTCTTGCAAAATCATAAGTAACAATTTTTGATTTAATTGTTTTCTTCAAAGCATTTTCAATTAATCTTCCGGCTTTTTTCCAGCCAATATATTCAAACATCATCACACCGGATAATATTACAGAACCGGGATTTACTTTATCCATTCCCGCATACTTTGGGGCTGTTCCGTGTGTCGCTTCAAATATTGCTGTG
>CAYNUV010000344.1:0-4034 GCA_964400245.1 uncultured Ignavibacteriaceae bacterium | reverse complement strand
CTTGAACAATTATCCAAAATTAAACAGACTCGAAAAATCATTGGGGTTTTCGATCGAGATGTAAAGAAAATTGTTGATGACATTGAAAAAGACGGGGTACATTACAAAAATTACACTAATAATGTATATGCATTTTGTATTCCTGTGCCAAATGGGCGAGAGAATTATACAAATATTTCAATTGAATTTTATTACTCAGACGCTGAGATTAAAAAAGAAAATGACGGGAAATGTTTGTATTTCAATAATGAATTAAATTTTGACAGTAAACGAACTCCGATTTCTCCGATAGCTAATCAGACAGACAATTTTGAAAAGAAAATTTGGTGCGAGAATATTGGAAATTTGGAGTGGATTCACTCCAAAACACATTTTGCCACACTTATTGAAACAGATGCGGACTTTATAGAGAATTTTAATTTCTCAAATTTTAATTTAATTTTTGACAGAATGAAAGAAATAATAGTCTTACCGAATCAGTAGACATTAATACATCACCTAACAGCGGCTTAGCGTTATGCGGGCATTCAAATAAAATTGAGTGCGGGTTTCCAAATAGGCATTTGTCTTGTCGACAAATCCTTCTCCGAAAACCCGCACAACGCCAAGCCGCCAAACGTTATGCGAAATTACGTTTAAACAATTTTCGAAACTCATCTGGAGCTCTTAATTAAAAACACTCTTCCCTATTGTACATTCCATACACTTTGCTCTTGAGCAATAGGAACGGAAAAGTTCAATCATTCCCTGGTATAAAACACTTCTTTTCTCTACATCTTCTAATTGCAGAGTTGATGATACTTCCTGTACAAGATTATTTTCACTGTTCTGATAGTAGTTAATGTAAAGTTTCAAAACTTTCTTGGATAACTCTTTTTCACCAAAAAAAATCAATATAAATCAAACAAGAATATTTGGAGGCAGCAATTACTGTTCAGCGACAAATTTCTGTGGTTATGCATGACAATTTTTTGTAAATTAGCAGTGTGAAGAAAAAGAAAGAAATAGGACTTGACTTCATCATTGACAAGCTGACCAACTCAATTGAAAATGTGGTTACGGGTGATAGTTTCGTAACTGAAATTTCTATACTTATCAACAACGACCTAAAATCAGTAAGTAAGACCAATGGTTGGCTTTTTAATTGGAAAGACGAATTTAAAGAACCAGCCAAAGACATTTATAAACTGACAATTGTAAACAACCCAACTATCATACAAGGACTGGTAAGCTTGGAAGTGAAAGTAGACCATGTTTATATGCACTTAGTTGAGAGTGCTCCTTTCAATAAAGGTAAGACAAAAATGTATTCAGGTGTGCCGGGTAACTTGGTTGCTTATGCTTGCAAACTTTCCTTTCAGCGTGGATACGAAGGCAATGTTTCATTTCTTTCAAAGACACAGCTTGTTGAGCATTACGAAAAGACACTAGGAGCATTTCATCTTGGTGGACGTGTAATGGTTATTGAAACACAAGCAGCACTTAAACTCATTAACAAATATTTTTAAAATCAATAAAATGAAAACAAAAAAAATAGAACTAGATGTGGATTTTATCGGTGGGCAAGGTTCTTTGACAGTCGCAGAAGAAAAGGCCCTTAGCGATTTCTTTAGACAACGTAAATTGATTTCAAAGAAATCTGTTGACGACAAAAAATCAAGGACAGCAAAACGACCAAAAGCAACAGATCGAAATCACCACCTGTACCAATCTGCCAAACGTTAGGCGTAAGCATGCTTAAACAATTTCTTAAAATGTATATGAGTTTTTTAATTAAAAACATTCTTCCCAATTGTACATTCCATACACTTTGCTCTTGAACAATAACTTTTGAAAAGCTCAATCATTCCCTGGGATAAAACGCTTCTTTTCTCTACATCTTCTAATTGAAGAGTTGATGATACTTCCTGTACAAGATTATTTTCGCTGTTCTGATAGTAGTTAATGTAAAGTTTTAAAACTTTCTTGGATAACTCCTTTTCGCCAAAGATATCAAAATAAACAGAGGCGTAAGGAAGGATAATATTAACAATTATTTCATCCGCTCTTGAAAGCCCGATAAAATATTTTGTCTCAGATTTAATCCTCTGTCCGAAGTTATAATACTTTTGCCAGTAGCCATCTCCTTTAACAATAATTTTTTCATGCAGTTCTTTAACAATATTCCTAAAGCTGCCTGATCCTTTAAATATTTTCATAATATTGCTAAGGAGATTTTCTCTTATCATCCTGTAAATTATCACAGCACCGCCGGCAATTCTAATCGTTGGAAAATTTGGTGGGCGCAGTTTATAAAAATGCCAGTCTTCAGAATTTAATGTTCCGCTATCATAGAGCGGTTTAATTTTATTCCACGTTTCTTTAAGATTCTTTACATATTCCAGTGTTTCCTCATCCTGGTTTAAATCTGATTCCGGAATAGTTCCGCTTACATGGAATAAAATTGTTTCTATTTTGTGCAGCAAATCTTCATCCTTAGAGAATTTTTTAATGAAGGAATATTCTGCATAAACAGCAAGCTGTAAAAACTCATTTTTATTTTTAGAGTAACCAAGTGCTTCAAAAACCTGTTCATAAAAAAGCTGTTTCCATATCTCTGCATCTTTAAAGTCTTCAACCGTATAAGTTTTATTATAGTAATTTTCATCAAGTGAATACTTTACTACCGGTTCTTTAAGATTCAATTCTTTCAGGTATTTTAACTCTTTAAGTCGTTCAATCATCCTCGAAGTTTTTTTCTTAAACCTTGCAATACCAAGATCAAATAAAAAATCAATTTTACTTTTTTTATCGAAAATTTCATTTATCTCTACACACGGCATTTTGTTTAAGCGGTTTGTTCTCTCTTTCAGAATAGCATTTTGTACGTTATCTCTTAAATCGGTTTGAAGGAAACTCTCCAAAGGAATTGATTGGATTTTTCTTCCTTCCTGGGAGTAAACAAATGAATTGTTTGAATCGTGATTTAGTGTGGTGTGTAAAATTACCCTGTTGTATTTTTTATTAAGATTGTGCCCATGATTCTTCCAATCTGAATAATAAGTATCAATCTCAACATCGCCGCAATAAGTGATATTCCCAATTTTTATTCTTGCATTAAGGAAATCAGGACCACCGAGTTCCTTGTTCTCATGACCTGGATCAATGACTATAATTTTTTCACCATCTTTGGTAAGAAGATCATTCTCGAACTTTTGATCTTTCCAAATTTCGTAAAGAAATTTCTCGAAATATTTTATTTTTTTTTCCATAAGGAACCTCGATAAGAAAGAACCGGAGAATCGAACACTCCCCTGTTTAAAAATGATTAAAACTTTGCTTTTAAAATTTACTAAAGCATTTATTAACTGTTCTAAACTAAGTAATAATTTACTTGCTTAGCAAAGGGGAAAGAAGGAAACTTTATTTTTTAAGAAGTTTATTAACCTGGCTATTCAAATGAATAATTTCATCTTTTGCAGATGAGGCAAAATCAGTGGTGTTATCTTTATAAATTATTCCCCTGCTTATGTTTATCAGCAAATCAAACCTTTTCTTTTTTATGAATAATTTCATAACCTCTTCAAGACTTCCACCCTGCGCACCAACTCCCGGAAGTAAAACCGGAAGATTATTAAACGAATCTATATTTTCTTGGAGTTCCTGAAGTTTAGTTGCTCCAAAAACTATCCCGCAATTTTTTTTATCATTCCAGTGATTCACTTTCTCAATCACTTTTTGAAACAAGAAATTTCCATCACTTAATTTTAACTTCTCAAAATCTTCAGCGCCGGGATTTGATGTTAAAGCAAGAATAAAAATTAATTTTTCCTTAAACTCCAGAAAAGGTTTTACTGAATCTTCACCCATATAAGGATTTACAGTTAGTGAATCGAATCCAAAATAATTAAAAACGGATTCAGCGTAATGCTTAGAAGTATTGCCGATATCTCCCCGTTTAGCATCTGCAATAGTTAATAAATCTTTTGGAATTAATGCTAAGGTTTGAGCAATAATATCAAATCCTTTAGATCCAAGCTGTTCATAAAATGCAA
>CAYNUV010000343.1:0-4038 GCA_964400245.1 uncultured Ignavibacteriaceae bacterium | reverse complement strand
TACCGAGTGCAGAACCAAGCAGCCAGCGTACGGCAAGCAGTCTGCCACGAAGCTTAACCGGAGTTGTTTTGGCAAAGAAATGAAACCAGGGCGGACCGGTTGTGCTTCCCGCAATTGATGTAAGAAAAATAAGAAAGAGCATCAATGGAACCGCTACAGTGCTGTCCATTTTTCCAAGAAATACAGAACAGACTAAACCTATAATAATAAAATGAAGACGATATATTAAACCATACTTAAGGACTGCTGGTTTTATCTTTTTTTCGTGATGGAATAATTTTATAAACAGCAGTTGCGGCAGGTTTAATCCCAATGTCCATAAAACCGACACCAACCCAACAGCAACCGCATTTCCACCCATACTTTGAATGAACACAGGAAGAATTGTGCTGTAAGAAATAAAACTCGTTGCAAATAAAAATATGGAGCCATCAATAATGTGCAATTTTAAATTGCTGCGAAGTACCTTTGGATCAAAGCCTGAAATTTTATTTAGCTGAAAGTATCTTGAAAGCAAAAACTACCTCTGTAAAAAATTGCTTAACAAAAATACACAGCGGTATTATAAGAAATAAATTATTGTACCGGAAGAATTACGGAATGGTAAATTATTTTTTTGGTATTAAAGTATTTGATTAACTTCTTCAAAGGTTTTATTCGTCTTTCCATTCCCCGATAAAACCAAAGGTAAATGAATTGCAAACCTTGAACCTTTGCCAATCTGACTTTCAACAGTTATATAGCCCTGGAGCATTTCAACGATTTTCTTTGCAATTGTAAGCCCTAAGCCTGTTCCCTCATAACTTCTCGTTTTTCCTTCGCTCACTTGCCTGAATTCATTAAAGATAATATTTAATTTATCTTTTGATATTCCGATTCCGGTATCTGTTATTCCGATAACAGCCCATTCTTTATTATGCTGTAATGTTTTGCCTGCTTCAAATGTTATTGCCCCGTTTTTTGTAAATTTAATTGCATTGTTTATTATTAGGCCTAAGGCACGGTTTAAAAGTTTTTCATCAGCTAGGACAATAATATTTTTATTACGCAAATTTGACTTCACTTCCAGACCTTTTCCCCTGATCGTATTTTGGAACTTCTTAACTAAGTTTTTTATTATATCTTTAACATGAATTTCTGTATGGTTTGTTTCAACCTTATCCGATTCAAGTTGGGAAAATTGTAATATCGAATTCAGAGTTGTCATTAACCTGTTTCCGGATTCAATTAACATATCGGCAATTTTTTTGTTATGCTCATCAGGCAATTCATCTTTTAAAATCTGGGCAAAGCCGAGGAAACCGCTCATCGGAGTTCTAAACTCATGACTCATATTGTTTAGAAATGCAGATTTCATCCGGTTTGATTCTTCAGCTTTATCAAGAGCAATTTTTAATTTTTCTTCCATCTTTTTACGATCGGTAATATCACGGAAGCTTAAAACTATTCCATCAAGGTTTCCATTATCATCAATTATTAATGATACACCGGATTCAATAATTATTTCCTTCCCGTTTTTACAGGTTATTATTATTGTTTCAGGAAATTTATTTGTAAATCCTTTTTGAAGAAGTTCCTTTATAGCAGCTTCAATATTTTTACTGGCATACTGGTTATTTACATAAAGAATTTCCGGAATGCCTTTCCCAACAGTTTCATCAAATTTATAGCCAGTTAAATTTTCTGCGGCAGGATTTATATAGTTAATAATTCCTTCTTTATCTGTTGCAATTATACCTTCTCCAATACTTTTAAGAGTAATGGATAATCTTCTTTTACTTTCCCTAAGTGTCTTCTCCATATTGTGTTTATAAACCGCAATTTCAATTGCAGTGTGAACCTCTTTTTCTTCGAATGGCTTGATAATATAACCATAAGGTTCTGTAATTTTAGCTCTCTGCAAAGTTTTAGGATCTGAAAAAGCAGTTAAAAAAATTATCGGGATGTCATGATCAATTTTTATTATTTCCGCAGCCCGGACTCCATCATAAGCACCTTTAATATTTATATCCATTAAAATAATATCAGGATTATGCCTGGCTGTAAGCTCAATTGCTTCCTCGCCTGATACTACAGTGCCGCAAACAGAATATCCCAGTTCATGAAGCCTGCTCTTCAATTCCATCGCAACTATAAGCTCATCTTCTACTACTAATATTTTAACCATAAATTATACAGATCTTAACTTTTTATTGCAGGTAACGTGAAGCTGAAAATTGTTCCTTCACCAACTTTCGATTGAAGAGATAATTCTCCTTCATTCATTTCGATAAATTCCTTACAAAGAATTAATCCAAGTCCCGATCCTTCCTCTTTTTCAGTTCCCGGAGTCGAAACATTCTGACCTATCTGGAATAAGTCATTAATTTTTTGCTGACTCATGCCGATACCACCATCTTCAACATTAATTTTTACAAAACCTCCCTGGCTTTCTGCAAAAATATTAATCTTGCCGCTCTTCCCGGTAAACTTTATTGAATTGGAAATCAGGTTTCCAAGGATTGATTCGACCATATTTGAATCGGCAAATACAATTATATTATCGTTTAAGGAATTTGTTAGTGAGATGTTCTTTCTTGCAGCATTGCCTTTATAAAGTTCGGTCATCTTATTAACGGTTTTTTTAAGATTTATTTCTTTCGGCTCATAATTAATCCTGCCTGTTTTAATTTTTGCCCATTGCAAAAGATTTTCAAGAAGTTTATAAGTAAGCTCTGCTGATTTTGAAATATCGTCGGCTATCAGGCGCAGTTCTTCTTTAGGTGCCTTATCTATTTCATTTGTAAGAATTTTTGAAAGGCCCAGCAAACCTGTAAACGGGCTGCGAAGATCATGTGCAATAATAGAAAAGAACTTATCTTTACTTGCATTCAAAGCTTTCAGCTCTTTTTCCGATTCACTTAATTTCATATTAAGCGCTGCAAGTTCACCGGCTTTTTGATTTAATCTCACTTCACTTTCTCTTAAAGCTTTCTCTGCTAATATCAATTCGGTTATATCCGCAGCTACAGAAAGAACTAACTTCTCATCACCATTCTGACTGTTTATAGCTCTCCTGAAAGTCTGAAGAAGATGTACTTTTCCATTCGAGTCAATTAATTTTTCTTCAGGCATGAATGATTCCACTTTTGAATTAAGAACCTCATGCTCAAGTTCTCTTTGATATTCAATATCTTCATACGTTAAATATTCGAAATCATTCTTACCCATAATCTCATCTGTTGTAGTACCGAAAGCATATGCCATTGCTTTATTGGTTAGCTCGAATCTGCCTTTTGCATTTTTAACAGCAATATAATTCGGATCACTATCAATTATCTGCCTTAGAAAAACTTTTTGTTTTTCTAAAATTTCTTTTGCTTTCTTCCTTTCCGTTATATCCCTGAAAACAAGAACAAAACCTGCAACAGAATTATTTTTATCTTTGATTGGAGCTGAACTGAAATCCACTGGAGTTTCTTTCCCGTTTTGTGCAACCAATATTTTATCGGTTTCGCCAACCGATAAACTGTTTCTTAAAGAGATTACTACGGGATTTTCCAGGAAGTTATTTTTTTCATCTTTCACTTTGAAAATATTTACTATATAAGAACCGAAAGCATCCTCATATTTCCATCCGGTAAGTTCTTCAGCAATGGGATTAATAAGTTTAACTATACCGTTGGCATCTGTAGCAATTAATGCATCCCCTATACTTTTTAAAGTGGCTGATAACCAGTGCTCGCTTTCCTTCAGCTTTTTTTCCATTTTATGTTTGTACAAAGCCATCTCTACAGTTGTACGAAGCTCGCGTTCTTCAAACGGTTTAATTATATAACCAAAAGGTTCAGTTAGTTTTGCACGCTGCAATGTATCTTCATCGGTATGTGCAGTAAGGTAAATAACAGGTATATCGTATTCTTTTTTAATTTCCGATGCTGCTTCAATCCCATCCATTTCACCTTTTAATCTTATATCCATAAGGGTTAAATCAGGACGGTGAATGCCCGCTTTTTTTATTGCTTCAATTCCAGATGCGGCTGTATCAACTATTTTATA
>CAYNUV010000342.1:0-4047 GCA_964400245.1 uncultured Ignavibacteriaceae bacterium | reverse complement strand
CTGAAGAAAATTTTCATTCGCTTTTAAAGTTGGATAATTTTCAACTGTTACTAATAAACGTGATAGAGCGCCACTTAATTCTCCCTGCAATTGTTGAAACTTCTGAAACGCCTGCGGATCATTTAAAACTTCAGGTGTTACATTGAATTGACTTACACGGGATCTTGCTTCAGTTACATCGGTTAACACCCCTCTTTCAAATTCAGCATATCCTTTTACAGTATTAACAAGGTTTGGTATCAGGTCTGCTCTCCGCTGGTACTGGTTTTCAACCTGGCTCCAGCTTTGATTAACAGATTCATTAAGTGTTACAAGGTTATTATAAGCTCCGATTCCCCATACAACCAGAATAATTCCAATTAAGACTATAACACCAATTATAGAAAGAGTTATAATCAACCCTTTGTTTTTCATTACGCCTCCTGGGAAAGGTTGAGAAAAAATTAAATTAAAAATTACTTTCGACAAAGTAAATTAAGGTGAATTTTATTCAATTTGCAATACTCTTCGTTAGTTGAATGGCTGGAGTTTAGAGGAAAATGAGAAAAGTGAGATAATGAGAAATGAGTGATGTTATAATGAGAAAACTGTTAATTGCTGCAAATTAAAATCATCTCATTTTCTCATAATCTCATCATTCATAATCTCCACCCTCTTCCATTACTCCAATATTCCATTACTCCATTTGTCCATAATTCATTTACGGCTTTAAACCTATATAACTGTGCTGTAAATAAAAAAGAGCTTCATTTGTTATTTGAATATTTTTCTCGGTAACAAATTTATCAGCATTCTGAAGATTACCCTGGTAAAATCTAAGCCATAAAAAATTTGCAACCGCAAATCCATCAAATATTCTGTCCTCAACAAAAGCATTAACTGCTGTATAACTCCAAAGTACGCACCAGCCTAAAGAAAGAAGTCCGCTTAAATAATTGCCTGTATAAAATTGTCCGGCTCCTGGTAAAATGATAGATGCAACTTTTGTAAAAGTTGGGGAATATTTTTTCTGATCTGTGCTGTCGCATAAAATTTTTAATTCGTGTGTGGAAGATATTTTCGCAAACATTTGAGAAGCTTTATCCCATTCATCAGAAAAAATATAAGACCAGCCCCGCCAGTAATTTATTTCATCTTTTTTATTGAGCCATCGCTCATCATTTTCAATTTCATCAAGAAGTTTAAGGGCATTATCTGTTGTTTTTCGTTTAATATTAACCCGGATAATCTCAATTTTAATTCTGTAAAGATCCTCTGAATTCTTTGTGTTGATTTCAGCAAGAGTAAAATATTGAATTGCTTCATTAAACTTTCCTCCATATTTATAACTCAAAGCTATTATTTCATCAGATGTAGCTTTGTAAACATTACTTGAATCAAAAAATTGAAGCCGTTTGAATTCGGTTATAGCATCATAATAATTTTCTTCATCAAAAAGCTTTGTGGCAAATTCAAATTGTTGCTGTAAATAGTCTTGTGAATAAGAAATATTTCCAACAACAATTACTAGGATTATTAGAAAATATTTATTTGGCGATTTCATTTTCAGGCAAGAAATAATTTTCGTTTTGAAGATATTTTTTCAGATTTCCCTGGTATTCATAATCAACTCTTGCATTATAAATTTGTGCGGCTGCAATTGAACCATAAATATTCCCGCCATAAAAGAATAATCCTATCCCGGCAAACAGCCATCCTCTGAAATCATGTTTGGCATTAAAATTATCATAAGACAAAAAGGCAAAGAGAGATGTTGCAATGAAAGCTGTAATTCCATCTCCGATTTCACCAAGATAAATTTTCCCGCTGCCGGGAATTAATCCTGATAAGATACCGGAAAGCAATGAACTTTTGTATGGAGGATTTTTCTTTTGATTATAAAAGTCTAAAATATTTTTCTGTTTATCTGATGGGAAAGGATTTACAAAAATATTTTGCTCTGGCAATTCATTCGATATAAATAAGTATGACAAATAAAGCTGTGCCTGGAAATCCTTTTTATCTTTATCTGCCAAAGTATTTTGCAGTTCAAAATATCTCCCGGATTGAAGAAGTGTCTTGTAATATTCTCTTCTGGATTCATTATAAAAAATTGAATTATCTTTTATGTAAGAAAATTTTTCAAGAGCAAAATCATAATTTTCAATATACTGGTAAGCTAAAGCAATCTTAAATTCAATCGTATCATTCTGTTTATTTTTAAGTTTTTCATATTCATAAGCTGCTCGGAGATAATCTTTTTCATCAAACAAATAATCAGCAAACTTTCTGATATTTTCTTTTGAATGAAGATCATTTAGCGTTTGAGATTGGATAACCGATGGAAGGAAAATAAAAAGTAAAAATATTTTCTTCATTCCGAAGTGACTATTTCATTTGCAGGTATATATAGAATTTTTTCTTCCGAAAGTGTATAAAGATTTGCAGGATCATAATAACGTCCTGAAAGCACTCTTGGATAATTTCCTTTCTTAAAAATATTTAAGTCTCTTGTGAACCTGTCAAAAAACATCAGGCTTCCCTGCAAAACATTAGTCTCTTTAACAGCATCAACAAAGAAAGAAGAACAAGTAGGTCGGAAAGGACAATTATCTCCATCAACATCTGAAATAAAAAACCAGTATGTATTTATAAAAGATTTTGTAAGAAAATCTCCAACATTATCAGATTCAAAACTATATTCCCTGCTTCTGGTAGGATCAGAAAGTTTGTAATCAAATTCGGCTTTCTTCCACTTCTCCCAATCTGTTTGAGCATTCAATAACAGAGTGGGAATAAAAAAAAATGCAAAAATAAATTTCATTATAATAAACTCATCTTAGTTCTTAACCTTACTCGTAATCCTAATCTTACTCTTGTACTTCATTTACCATCCAGCAGAGAACGTACAATCACCATCTTTTGTATTTCCGAAGTACCTTCATAAATCTCAGTTATCTTTGAATCGCGCAGATATCTTTCAACGAGATATTCCCTGACATATCCATAGCCGCCGTGTACCTGAATTGCATCAAGTGCGCACTCAACAGCAATTTTAGAAGAATATAATTTAGCCATTGCTGCTTCTTTAGAATAAGATTTGCCGGCATCTTTTAATGCAGCAGCTTTGAATGTAAGCATCTTTGCACAATCAACTTTAATTGCCATATCAGAAAGCTTAAATTGAATTGCCTGCAGACTTGAAATAGGATTTCCAAAAGCTTTTCTTTCTTTGGAATATTTAACTGCAGCTTCAAAAGAAGCTTCGGCAATACCGATTGCCTGTGCTGAAATTCCAATTCTCCCGCCGTTCAAAGTGTTCATTGCAAAGTTAAAACCTCTGCCTTCTTCCCAAACAAGATTTTCCAAAGGCACTTTACAATTCTCAAAAGTAAGTGAGCAAGTGTCTGAGCTTCTAATACCAAGCTTATCTTCTTTTTTACCGTGACCAAAACCTTCCATTCCTTTTTCAACAACGAGGGTGGAAATTCCTTTATGACCTTTTTCTTTATCAGTAGTTGCCATTACAAGATAGTAATCCGCAGAAATCCCGTTTGTAATCCAGTTCTTAATTCCATTAAGCAAAAAATGATTTTCTTTTTTATCAGCGGTTGTTCTTTGATTTGTTGCATCACTTCCTGCTTCAGGTTCTGAAAGACAGAAGGCGCCAAGCTTTTCTCCTTTAGCAAGAGGAGTAAGAAATTTTTCTTTAATATGTTCAGATCCATACTTCTCAAGACCATAACAAACAAGAGAATTATTTACAGACATAATTACACCAACACTCGCATCAACCTTGCAAATTTCGATCAAAGCAAGAACATAACTTATCGTATCAAGCCCGGTTCCTCCATAATCGGGAGAAACCATCATTCCCATAAAACCAAGTTCACCAAGTTGTTTTACTATTCCCGCAGGAAATTCTGCATTGATGTCCCGTTCAATAGTAGTTGGGGCTATTGCCTCCTGGGCAAACTCCTTTGCCGATTGCTTGATCATCAATTGATCTTCTGTAAAATCAAAATTCATTTTTACCCTTAAATAGTTTTTACTTTTGGTAACCAGATA
>CAYNUV010000341.1:0-4047 GCA_964400245.1 uncultured Ignavibacteriaceae bacterium | reverse complement strand
TTTACAAGAGGAAGAGAAAGAAGCAGATCTCTCAGTTCAGTAATTGATGAGGTCATACAGCTTTCTCAAAAGGGACTTAAGGAAATTACCCTGTTAGGACAAAATGTAAATTCCTATATAGATGGGCAAAATGATTTTGCAGATTTGCTTGCAGCTTGTGCTGAGGTTGACCGGTCAATAAGGATAAGGTTTACAACTTCTCATCCACAGGATTTATCCGATAAGCTCCTTTATACAATTGCTGCTCATCCGAACATTTGTAATTCTATTCATTTACCTGTTCAGTCAGGTTCAAACAGAGTTTTGAAATTAATGAACAGGACTTACACAATTGAGCATTATCTTAACTTAATTGATAAAGCAAGGAAGATAATTCCGGGTGTTAGTTTTTCTACAGATATTATTGCCGGTTTCCCGACTGAAACTTATGAAGATCATATTATGACTTTGGATATTATGCGGGAAGTTAAATATGATGGGGCATATATGTTTAAATATTCTGCACGGGAAAAAACAAAAGCTTATGAAATGGGTGATGACATTCCCGATGAAATAAAAACCAAACGGCTCCAGGAAATTATTGAAACCCAGCAGCAAATTTCTTATGAAAAAAATCAGCGGCTTATAGGTAAAGAAGAAATAATTCTGATTGAAGGTTTCAGCAGAAAATCGGATCTGTTTCTTTCAGGTAGAACAGACACTAACAAAGTTGTTATAATTCCTGTTGATGAGAATCTTAAAGCAGGTGATTACGCTAAAGTAAAAATTAATAAAGCAACTCATGCTACTCTGTTTGGTGATTTTGTCGAATGTGTTTTTCCTGCTGAGAATAAATTAGCTTTAGGAGCCTGAAAAAATTGTTGATTGGATTCCGGATACATGATGATAGATACAGTATAAATATTGGTAATCATCAAGTATCAAGAATCAAGGATCCGGCATCAGGAATCCTTCTCTTCATTTTATTTTTCTTTTTTTCTTTCATTCCTTCATTTGTTTCTGCCCAGGATGTTGATATTGTCTCCTACTTAAAACAGATTGAAAGCGGTGATAAAGAAGAAGTTGAAGAAAAATTACCTGAGTTGAAAAAAAATTATCCCAACAGCCCATCCATAATGTTTCTTGATGGAGTTTTAACCGAGAACGGGCAGGATGCTTTAGCTATTTACTCTAAAATCATTAATACATATCCATACAGCAAATATGCAGACGCTTCTCTTTACAGGATTTATTCTTACTATTATGCGCTTGGTTTTTACGAAACAGCAAAAACTCATCTTAACAGGTTAAAAAAAGATTACCCGGATTCTCCCTATATCAAAATAGCCGATAAGAATATTCCTTCGGAAGATGAAACAGCAGTAAATACCGGTAAAGAAAATAAAACTTCCCCAAAAGATTTCAAATTTATAATCCAGGCTGGTGCTTTTGGTAAATTGCAGAATGCTCAGGCTATTAAAAAAGATTTCGACGATTCGGGGTTTACATCTTTTATAAAAGAAAAAACAGTCGGAGGAACTACTTTTCATGTAGTGTATGTTGGTGAGTTTGTAACAGAAGATGAAGCAAAAAATTTTCTCCAGGTAATAAATAAAGAATTTAAGCTGGATGGCAGAGTAGTAAATTTAGAGAAGTAACTAAAATGGAAGATGGAAGATTTATCCGGCGAAACCTTGGCGTAGGCGGATGGAAATGGAAAATGAAAGTTCAAGAGTTGAAATCAGTCAAACATTCATCCTGTATGAGTGATTGATTGATTGATTGAATGGAAAATAAAAAAATAATGGAATTAAAATTCATCGGTACAGGTTCGGGGAAGACCTCTTTAAAAAGATATCACTCATCTTTCATAATAAGCTCAGGCAAATATAGTATCCTTGTTGATGCAGGAGATGGTGTCTCTCACGCATTGTTACAGCAGAAAATTTTGCTTAATTCAATAGATGGAATTTTACTAAGCCATTTTCATGCTGACCACTATTCAGGCTTGCCTTCTCTAATTGTGCAGATGAAAATGAGTAAGAGGGAAAATCCATTAGACCTTTTTTGTAATGAGAACCAGTCTGAATTTTTGAAAGAGCTGATTTATCAATCATATCTTTTTGATGATAACCTTGGTTTTAATCTTAGCTATAAATCGTTTCAGCAGAAAAAGCTTTTTGAAGTTAATAAGGAATTGAGCATTACACCTGTGCAGAATTCTCATTTAAATAAAAATATAAAATATGATAAGAGTAAAAGATTAAGCTTTACCTGCAGCAGTTTTCTGTTTAGTATGAAAGGAAAAAATATTTTCTTTACAGGGGATATCGGTGAACAAACAGACTTGTTCCTGTTTGAGAGGAAAAAGATAGATATTATGATAAGCGAAATTACCCACATCACCGTTGAAGAAATGCATGAAGCATTTAAACGGCTTAATCCCGCAAAACTTTTTATAACACACTTAAGCGATGAAGATGAACAAAAAGTAACTGAGCTAAGCTACGGATTGCCCACCGGGGACCGACGTAAAATTGTTATGGCTTTTGACGGGCTGAATGTAAAGATATAGTTTATCTCTCCTATAGCATTGTTTTAAAATATTTTAATACATTTAATCGACTCATATAAAACATTAAAGGGAAAATGAAAATATTTGAGTCGATATTTGATGCCATCTTTATACTCAGGGAACTTATTTTTTATTTTCCCCTTTCCTTAATTTCATTCTTTTATTATAATAATTTTTACTCCACTGGTTTTACTTAGTTTGAGTAATATTATCAAAAATTATTTACAGGGAAAATAAACTATGAAAAATTTTAATGTATCAATGAAAAAATTATTTATTCTATTACTTTATATTTGCTCAAATACTATAGCACAAGTACCTATTACTGTGGCCCCACTGGCAATTAACAACCACTGGGTTTATGAAGAATATGATGATATATTCCACTCTAATCTACTTAGAACAACAAGAATAAAAGTCACTGATACACTTTACATTGATTCTATAAAATATTTTGAAATTAGTATAAATGATATTCCAGGATTTATAAGTAATCGTTCTATAAGATTAAGAGAAGATGAATATTATGTAATGAGGAAAGATTCTACTTTCCCTATGCCAGATCATGAAGAAATTTATTATAAAAAAAATGCTTTGTATTTTGTATGGAGATGAATGGCAAAATTTATACGCCACACAAACACATTATTATTCGATCATTGACACTGCTCAGAATAATATTTTTGGGAATGAGATTATAATTAACTCTTGAATATCACGAACCAAAGTTTGATTGATTATAACCAGATTTGGTGTGAAGAGTTTGGATTATTAGCTGAGGAAAGAGATGGAGTATTTCTATATTTACTGAAAGGATGTGTTATAGACGGAATATTATATGGTGATACCACAGTTACAAGTGTTGACAAAGAAAAAGATGTTATTTTTAATTACTCTCTTTCTCAAAATTACCCAAATCCATTTAACTCTTCGACTATTATTGAATATGAAATTTATTCTCAATCTTATATAAATCTGGCAATTTATAACTCGCTAGGTGAATTTGTCTCAAATTTAGTAAATGAAGTTCAACCACAAGATAGGTATAAAATTGAATTTGTTGCTAAAGATCTTCCCAGTGGGGTTTATATTTATAGATTGCAGTCAGGTGATTTTGTCTCTTCTAAAAAAATGTTATTATTAAAGTAAAAAGAGTTATTTATTTAACTTTAATCTTTTATCAAGCCGGAATCCCAATGAATGGAATTCCGGCTTTCTTATTTTTCTGATCAAATCAATGCTGTTTAATAAGGTATAAATTTATAATATATTTATGGCAGATAAATCTATCGAAATTTGTAATTTTCTCCATAAGTATGACAAGAGAGCAATTTAAAAAACAGTTTGGAATAATAGGCAACACAAAGGAGATTAACGACCTTGCCGATATTGTAATGCAGGTCGCTACATCAGATATATCAATCCTTATCTATGGTGAAAGTGGTGTAGGTAAAGAAGTTTTTGCTCGTGCAATTCATGGTTTCAGCAGCAGA
>CAYNUV010000340.1:0-4048 GCA_964400245.1 uncultured Ignavibacteriaceae bacterium | reverse complement strand
GTTTCAGGCAGCATATGTGTAAAAACAGATGCAGCAAAAACAATATCAAAAGTTGAATCAGGATATGGAAAGCGGAAATCAGTAGGTTTGATTTGTCCTTGAGGATTATAGAATGTATTATGAATATTTGCCCATGTAAAATTAAAATTAGACCACTTTGCTGTAAAATTCTGTTTCAGAAATTCAACCTTATTCTGGCAAATTTCAAAGCCTTCATATATACCTTGAGATGAAAGTATATATCTCAAGGGAAAAGCAATACGACCCAACCCGCAGCCGATTTCGAGTATAGAGCTGTCTATTGATATGCCGCATAAAACACGTAAAAGCATACTCCATTCTTCTGCCCAGCAAAACCACTCTTCAAGTATAGTAATACCTTCCTGCCGCATTAAATCGAGCGATGGAATGAGGTCAGGCTCGTAGGAAATTTGATAATTTTCGTTTTTAATAATTTCTCCTAAAGGTTGTAGTCAAACTAATTCTAATTTTTTTAATTGACAACAATAGAAAACCCTGCTTGTTTAATCAACCTTATCAGGGATAATTCTAAATAGCTATAACATGTTAATTAAAAAATTATTTTTTCCATCAAAAGTATTAAAACCTTGTTTAATTGATTATAACTGCTATTAAAACTATTTTTAAATAGTTATAAATATTCTTTAAGCAAATGCATTCCTCTCAAGCTGTTATTCATCTTTCAAATCTAAAATTTAATTTGCTTCAGATCAGGAAGAAAATAAAGCGAACTAAATTGATGGCTGTTGTTAAAGCTGATGCTTATGGCAATGGTGCAGTTGAAGTTGTTAAATACTACAATACGCTTGGTAAGCATAAACCGGACTACTATGCAGTTGCTTTTCCTAAAGAAGCAGTTGAATTAAGAAGTGTGTGTGTAAAAGATCCGATTCTTGTTTTTAATCCTTTTGAAAAAAGAAATGCTCATCTTTGTAAAAAGTATAATCTTATCGCCACAGTATTTAATAAAAATCATACAGAAATTTTATTAAAAGGAAACCGTAAATCCCATGGAAAAATCAGAGTTCATATTAAAGTTGATACCGGTATGAACAGGCTTGGGATTGATCATGATAAAACATACGGTTTTATAAAGTATGTTTCGGAAAAAAAAGAATTTTTAATAGATGGGTTTTATACACACTTTGCTGATGCAGATATAAAAGATAAAACTTTCACATTACTTCAACTAAAAAGATTTAATGAACTAATAGCAAAACTTAAAGCGGAAAATATTAATTTAGGACTGATACATGCAGCAAACAGTGCTGCCATGCTGGATCTACCTGAAACTTATTTTGATATGGTAAGATGTGGAATTGCACTTTATGGTTATTATCCGTCATTAGAAACAAGTGAATCTCTTAAATTAAAACCTGTGATGTCTTTAGAATCAAACATAACTACTATAAAAGAAGTGAACCCGGGAGAAACAATTAGCTATGGAAGAAGATACACCATAAAGGAAAAAACAAAAATTATTTCTGTTCCAATTGGTTATGCTGATGGTTACAGACGGGGATTAACAAACAAATCTAAAGCATTAATAAAAGGAAAAATTTTTAACCAGGTTGGAACAATAACTATGGACAGAATAATGTTTGAAGTCGGGAATGCAGATATTAAAGAGGGCGATAAAGTAATTCTTTTGGGGAATGACAGTAACAAAAGCATCACTGCCTGGGACTGGGCAAAAATACTCAACACTATTCCTTATGAAATAACCTGCGGTATATCAAAACGGATTCCAAGAATTTACGAGTGACATGGATTTTGTTAAACAATATTTGATTCAGAGTATTACTAATGCAGCGGGGAATCTCCGGCTTAATTCAAACCAGATAGAAATTCTGGCTTTATTTAAAGAATTAATATTGAAATCCGATCAACTGGAAAATGATATTGTAAGGATGAAAAAAGTAACTGAGTTTTCCACACTTGCAATAAAGCTGCATGAATTATTTTCTTTTGTTGCAAAAAACTCTATTGATATTTCAACAATATCCGAAAAGTTTAAACAACACAGCCAGTTGCTGGTTAAAGATGTCAATCTTCTTTTGTATAATGCAGATCATTCAGACTTCAGAATTATTTTCGATAAGCTGAAGCAGGAAGAGAATAAAGAAACCGGGGAAAAAATTAATGGTGAGAATTTAATTCCGGGTGAAGAAGAAAAAGAGGAGAGTCTTTTATTTACAGTCTTTGAAGAAACAATATTAAAACCTATAAAACCTATAGATTCATTTCTTAATGAAATTTACGAAAATGATAAACTGCCAGAAAACATTGATGAATTTATAGAGACTATGAAAATCAATTCTGATCTGTCTAAGAAGAATGGGTTTGATATTTTATCAGGGATGCACTCAATTGTTTCTGATTCATTAAGATTAATAAAAGAAGGAAGTCTTAAAGCTGATAAAGAAACTGTAGCATCGTTAAGAGCTTGTTTAATTGTTATTGCAGCTTTGATAAGAGGTAAGGAAGTGAACATTTCTGATTATATTAACAAGGCTGAAAGTTTCAGCACAAAAATTAATTCTATTAAACCAAAGGAATAAAATGAGAGTTTATGCCGTGATAATGGCAGGAGGAGTCGGTTCAAGATTTTGGCCAAGCAGTAAAGAAAAAACTCCTAAACAGCTTCTCAAGATTTTTGGTGAAAAGACGATGATACAGGATACTGTTGAAAGATTAAAAGGTATTGTAGATGATGATAATATTTTTATTGTATCAAATAAAATTCAAAAGCCGGAAATATTAAAGCAGCTGCCAAAACTTCCGGTACAAAACATTATTGAAGAACCATTCGGCAGAAATACAGCAGCCTGCATTGGTCTGTCAGCAGTGGTCTTGAAATCAAAATCAAAAGATGCTGTTATGATAACATTGCCCGCAGATCATTTGGTAAGAGAGATTGAATCGTTTCATAAAACTATAAATAATGCAGTTAAATTTGCTTATGAATCACATGGCCTTGTTACAATTGGAATACCGCCTACAAGGCCGGAAACAGGTTATGGGTATATTCAGATTGATGAAAATAAAGTTGCTGAAAATATTCATAAGGTTTTTACATTTGCTGAAAAACCCAATTACGCTACAGCGGTACGGTTTCTCGATAGTGGTGATTTTTTCTGGAACAGCGGTATGTTTATTTGGAGAGTTGACGCTATACTCGAAGAGATGAGAATACATATGCCTGAACTTTATGAAGGCCTGGAGAAAATTGAAAAAGAAATTAATAATTATGAATATGAAAAAACTCTTGTGAACGTCTATGGACAATTAAGAAATATTTCAATTGATTATGGCCTTATGGAAAAATCCAATAAAGTTTTTCTTACGAAAGGAAATTTTATATGGAGTGATGTTGGAAGCTGGGAAGAAGTTTACCAGCTATCGGGTAAAGATCAGGATGGTAATGCAATAAAAGGAAATGCATTTACTGAAATGACTGTTGATACATTGATTTATTCGCCAACCAAATTTACTGCAGCAATTGGTGTTGAGAATCTTATAATTGTAAATACCGATGATGCTCTACTTGTTTGCAGGAGAGATCATAGCCAGGATGTGAGAAAAGTTGTTGAGCATCTTAAAATAAATAAACTTACTGAGCATTTGTAGCTTACGAAAAGAGTAAGTTCAAGTTCAAGAGCAAGTTTGATTTTTAACTTTTCAAACTTTTAACTTCTTGAACTTGCTCTGGTTCTTACACTTTTTAGCTTATGAAAAAACTTATAACAGAGCTTGATGTTTTAAAGTTGCACCAATCTGGAGTTAAAATAATTCCAGTTGGTGGAAATGAAATTTTAACTCCTCTTGCACAGGATAGGATAAAAGATTTCGGAATAAAGATTGTTACTAAAGAAGAAGCTGCAAGAATTAATAACGCAGAAAATTTTCTTAACAATTCTGTAAGATTAAAGAAAGCTGCAATCGGGGGAGATCATACAGGATTTAAAATTAAAAACCTTCTGTCTAAAATATTAATAGAAAAAGGATTTGAAGTTATAGATGTAGG
>CAYNUV010000339.1:0-4048 GCA_964400245.1 uncultured Ignavibacteriaceae bacterium | reverse complement strand
GAAAGCTGTCATATCAAATAACATAAAAAATGTTTTTGTAATAAGCGGAGATACTCATTCTTCTTTTATTGATGACGGAAAAAATTCTCTTATTCCTGAAATAGGTGCTTCAAATCTTGATGTTAATAATTCGCTTCTTGATAATAAATTAAAAAGTTTAGGTATCAGCATCTGGAATAATGGTAATTATGATGAAGAGGGACACACTTATGGAAGAGTAAGATTTTTCTTTGGTGATGAAGATTATGCTTTGCTTGAGATTGTAAATGAAAAAGAGGAGATAGTTGTATTTTATAGATTGGATGCGAAGTAATTGATTGAAAATATTAAAAGAATACAAGATTAATTTTACAATCTTGTAATCTTTAAATCATTCTATATCAAATTCCCTGTCTGCAACACCTGTATTTATTTTTATTGAGCTGACAGTAAATTCCATGCTCTGTGCACCGATTGATTGCTTTATCTTAAAGGGATAAAGACTTCCATCAACATCACGATAATCATCATAAATAATTTCCTGCTGCAATAAACCCATTGGCGAATTAATGTATTTCTGTTCTTTTATTTTCAACCCTGAGCCAACATCATAATATTGTGTCCATTTTGTTCCTGAAGGAAGAGTCATGACTACTTTGTAGGTATTTTTGTTTTCAATTTTTTCAACTCCTTCCAAATTAAGAGTAACTCCGTAGTGTTCAGAATCAGTGAGTAAAGACAATGTGGCCTCATACTTCAATTTTTCCAGTTCGCCTCCCGTTATTTCTTTTTCTTGTTCAGCCATTTTCATAATTCCTTTTTCACCATTAAAAACTATTTGCTGTTCACTGGCTCCTGCTTTAATCTCCTGCTTAATTTTGTTTGGTGCTTTCTGGTAAGAAACAATTGTTATATTAATTCCCTGTACTGAACCTCTCATAATAGTTGTGCGATCAACAATGCTGTAGATTTTATCCGTACCGCCAATGGCATCAACATATTTTTTTATAATCTCGGCTGGTGTTAATCCTTCAGGCATCTCAAAATCAATTGTATCTTTTACGGTATCTACAGGGGATGTTTTCACAATATTACTATCTGGTTCGATTTGGGAAAAAGAAAGGGTATTAACTAAAAACAAAATTAATAGACAAAAAACTCTTGGCATCTTTAATCCTGTATTATTATACGGTTACAAAAATACCTATAATTACTTTTATAAATAAATGAGAATGTTCATTTGTGTTTTTGATTCCTCAATAATTAATAAAATTAGATCGTCCGTTTAATAAAAGAATAAACCTTTTGTTTTTAATTTTTAGCCGAATAATCTTTTTTGTTTTTCTGAAATTAAAATAATTGGTTATCATTACATTTAAAATATTCTATAATTTTAATATGAAACTATTACTCGGACTAATTTTTTGCTTCATTTATTCAAATCAAATCTTATCACAAACTTTTTCAATAAGTGGAAAACTTCGGGATAAAGAAACAGGTAAACCTTTACGCTACGCAAACGTACGAATATTAAATTCTTTTCTCGGTACGACATCAAATCTTGAAGGGAAATATGAGATAAAACTTCTGGCTGGTAATCATAAGCTAATCGCATCCTATATTGGCTATAAAACAGATACATTATCAGTCATACTTAACTCTGAAATGAGTGAAGCTGATTTTAATCTTCTTCAGATAGATGTACCTCTTCCTGAAATTGTTGTATTGCCGGGAGAAAATCCGGCACTTGAAATAATCAGGAAAGCAATCGAAAGAAAAAAAGAACGCGAAAGTAAAATTCTTAGTTATGAATTCGAAGCTTATACAAAAGCTGTTGTGAGAACACCTAATGAAATTAACCCCAGCAGCAACTCTATTAATGTTAGCGTGGGAGAAGATGACAGCACTTTAAAAATTACTGGGATAATTGAGAATGAAAGTAAAGGTTATTTTCAAAAGCCTGACAGTTATAAAGAAATAATTACAGCAAGGAAGCAAACTGCAAATTTTCCATCTGCAATTAATATTTTAACCGGCGGAAGAGTTATGCAGAATTTTTATAATGATGAGATAAGTTTTCTTGGCGAATTCTTACCCGGACCTTTGGCAGATAATTCATTGAACTACTATTATTTCTATATTGAAGAAACGGTTGCAATTGATAATAAAATAGTATTCCGGATTCATATGGCTCCCGATGATAAAAGCGACCCCGGCTTTGAAGGGAACATATTTATTCTTGATAAAACATACGACCTGATTAAAATTAATCTCAATCTTAACAAAGCAGCAAACCCCGGAGGAATTTTTGATACTGTAAATGTATTTCAGCAGTTTTCTCTGTATGATGAATCAGTTTTTATGCCGGTTGATTACCGCCTTTTTGCCAATGTTAATTATCTGAACCTCGCAAGGTTTGGTTTTGAGCTAAATACAATTCTTTATGATTATAAAATTAATTCTGAATTTGATGATAATATTTTCAGCAAAGCAATAATTACGGTACAGCCTGAAGCTGACAGTAAAGATTCTCTTTACTGGATTTCAACGCAGACAATTCCAAATACCGAAGAAGAAACCAATGCATATAACAGAATTGACAGCATTAAGAGTATCCCAAGAACATTCTGGGATGATTTCTCAATTTTATCAAGCAGAATGAAATTATCCGACAATCTGGAAGTAAGTGCGCCGCTTGGCATTTATCATTTCAACAGGGTTGAAGGACACACAATTGATTATGGTTTCTTTTTAAACGAAGCTTTTAACAAAAGACTAAACTCCACTTTAAAATTTTCCTATGGTTTTTCCGATGAGAAATTCAAAACAGATTTTTACAGTTCTTACCTGTTCGGAGATTATAGAACATATAACCTGAAGCTTAATGTATTTGACAGGATTAATGTTTTATTTGGCAAACCGGAAAATTCTAATGAACTTGTAGCAACCCTTCTTGCACTGCTATCCAAATATGAATTCATGGATTATTATTACTCCAAAGGATTTGATATCGAGTTTTGGGGTGAAGTTTTTCCTGTGCTTAGCTTGGGTTTGGGATTTCTTAACAGAACTGATAATGATGCTTATAATAATTCAGACTATTCATTCTTTGCTAAGGATAAAACATACCGTTTAAATCCGGCCATCTTTGAGACAAAAATAAATGCGGTTACAGCGGGATTTAAATTGGACTTCAGAGATTTTATTGAAGATGGTTTCTCCAGGAGAAGAATTTCGTTAGGTGGGAATTATACAACTTTTGAAGGCGATATTACCTTGTCAAATCAGGATATTCTTAAAAGCAATGTTGATTTTACAAAATATGAATTAAGAAGCGACACCCGGTTAAGAACTTTCAGGAACTGTGTTTTAAATATCAAAACAAATTTTGTTTATAATGATGGAACACTACCCTTACAAATGCTTCATTCATTACCGGGCAACATAGATGTTGTTTCAGTGAGCTATTCATTCAGAACATTAAACTATAATGAAATGCTTGGTGACAGGATTGCAGCAATAATGATTGAGCATTTCTTTGGCAGTGAATTGTTCAGATGGCTCCAAATACCCGGGCTAAAGGATTGGGATATTATCCTGGATTCTTTTTTTAATATCGCTTACACAGATATAAGTGATAAGAGCAGATCCATCTTAAACTATCCGCAGCAGGTTTTTAAAAATCCTTTTTACGAAATTGGATTTGGTATTGGGCATGCATTGCTTCCTCTTACTCTTGAATTTGCCTGGAAATTAAATCATAAAGATGGCAACAACTTTAGAGTAAGCATCAACTCTTTTATTTTCAACTGAGCAGATTATTTTAAAAAACAAAAGCGCTCAAGCGAGCGCTCAAAAGGATCGAAGAAGTACCAAGTTATTTTTTATTTCTTTGGCTTTGCTTCACTAACTATAATGTTGCGACCTTTAAGTTCAGCTCCGTTAAGAGCCTGTATCGCACTATTAGCGTCGGTTTCATTCTCCATTTCAACAAAACCGAATCCTCTTGATTTGCCGGTCTCACGATCGGTAATAACTTTGGCAGAAACAACTTTACCATGAGCTTCAA